>CAZKBC010000078.1:0-4080 GCA_964551265.1 uncultured Muribaculaceae bacterium
ACTGATCTATGTAGAGGACCACATGTAGATACAGTTAAAGAATTAAAATACTTTAAATTATTAAAAGTAAGTGGTGCTTATTGGAAGGGGGATTCTAATAATAAGATGCTTCAAAGAATATATGGAATATGTTTTGATACAGAAGAAGCATTAAATGAATATTTAGTATTTTTAGAAGAAGCTAAAAGAAGAGATCATAAGAGGTTAGGTAAAGAATTAGATATATTTATGATGAGTGAATATGGTCCTGGATTTCCTTTCTTTTTACCTAATGGAATGATAATAAGAAATAATTTGGAAAATTTTTGGTATGATGAACATACTAAAGAAGGTTATAGTTTTATAAAAACACCTATAATGCTAAATAGAGATTTATGGGAAGTATCAGGACATTGGATTAATTATAGAGAAAATATGTATACATCAGTAATAGATGATAGAGAATTCGCTATTAAACCTATGAACTGTCCAGGTGGTATGTTAGTATATAAAAATAGTTTGCATTCTTATAAAGATTTACCACTTAGAACTGGAGAATTAGGTTTAGTACATAGACACGAAGCAAGTGGAGCACTAAATGGTTTATTTAGAGTAAGAACTTTTACTCAAGATGATGCTCATTTATATATGAAAGAAGATCAAATAGAAGATGAAATAGTAAGATTAATTCATTTTGTAGATAGAATGTATAAAGTATTCGGTTTGACATATCATATAGAGTTATCTACTAGACCAGAAGAAAAATATATAGGTACTATTGAATCTTGGGATAAATCTGAAAAAGCATTAGCAAATGCTTGTATTAAAGCTGGTAAAGATTATAAATTAAATCCGGGAGATGGAGCCTTCTATGGACCTAAATTAGACTTTCATATAAGAGATTCTATAGGTAGAGTATGGCAATGTGGAACTATACAATTAGACGCTAACTTACCTGAAAGATTTGATTTAACTTATATTGATTCAGATGGTTCTAAGAAAAGACCAGTAATGTTACATAGAACAATATTTGGATCTATTGAAAGATTTATGGGAATATTAATTGAACATTATGCTGGAGCATTTCCTTTATGGTTATCTCCAATTCAAATAAATGTAATACCTGTTAATAATGAATATCATTTGGAATATTCAAATAAATTATATGAATTATTAAAGGATAATGGAATAAGAGTGGACTTAGATTCTAGAGAAGAAAAATTAGGATATAAGATGAGAGAATCTCAAACTAAGAAGATACCTTATAGTTTAATAATAGGTGATAATGAATTAAATAGTAGTACTATTAGTTATAGAAAATATAATAGTAATGAAACTATAAGTATAAAGATTGATGATTTTATATTAATGATTAAAGAAGAAGTATTAAATAAAAAATAATCTTCTTTTTTTTGTAAAAAAATGAATTGTGTTGTATAATTTTTATAGGAGTGTATATGAATGAAGATAAGAATAAAAAGATAAATTATAATAGCTTAAATAATGTTATAAATCTAAGTAGTAAAATATTAAAAATAATATATATTTTAATAATAGTAGTAATTGTATATGCCGCTACTAGAATAGGTAAAGAATGGGGAATTATTAAGTTCCTATTAAATATATTAAAAGTATTATCTCCTTTATTTATAGGAGTTGCTATTGCTTGGATGTTAGATCCTATTATAATGTGGTTTGAAAAGAAAAAAGTATCTAGATTATGGGGAAGTATAATAATATATACCTTAATATTAGGAATATTAATATTATCATTTACTTCTTTTATACCTATATTATTAAGTCAAATAAATGAATTAGTTAAATCGATACCTGGTATATTTGATGATTTAGGAGAATGGTTCAACAATCTATTTGTAGGTTTAGCATCTAATGAATATATAGATTTTGATGCTACTAAAAAAGATATAATAGTATCCTTTCAAGAAATTGCTAAAAATTTAACTACCACTTTACCCGAGAAAGTATTAGGTTTTGTTAATGGTTTATTTTCTGCACTTGGAACATTTATATTAGGATTATTAATGGGATTTTATTTGTTATATGACTATGATAAAGTAAAAGAAAAATTTAGTTCTTTTGTACCAAAGAAATATAAAGAGGATTATAAAGAATTATCTACAAATATTAATTCATCTTTATTTGGTTTTGTAAAAGGAATGGTGTTATCTTCTTTAGTAGTATTTGTAGGAGCTGCAATAGTATTATCAATTATTGGATTAAAAGCACCATTATTATTTGCACTCTTAGCAGCTATATTAAATGTAATACCATATGTTGGACCATATTTAGGAATAATACCAGCAGCAATAGTTGGTTTTTCACAAGATCCTAAAATAGGTATAATGGTTATTATAGTACTTGGAATTATACAAGTAATTGAAGGTAATATTATTAATCCTTTAATAATGAGTAAAACAATGAGGTTAAGTCCTATTACAATATTAATAAGCTTATTAATATTTGGATATCTATTTGGAATGTTAGGAGTATTAATAGCGGCTCCTTTAGCGGCTATTATAAAAGTTATATATCAATTTATTATGAATAAATTAAATAAAAAAGGATTGTTAGTATGAAAGATTTTCCTATAATTTTTGTTATAACTGGAAAAGCACAATCTGGAAAAGATACTACTTCAGATATTATTAAAGAATATTTAGAAAAAAAGAATTATAAGGTAGCAAAGATAGCATACGCTAAATATATAAAGATGTATGCTATGGATTATTTTGGATGGGATGGAAAAGAAGAATCTAAACCTAGAGATTTACTTCAAATGTTAGGAACAGATATTAGAAACAAATTAAATAAACCAAATTTCTTTATTGATAGAATGAAAGAAGATATAGAAATACTATCAAATTATTATAATGTATTTATAATAAGTGATGCTAGAGCTGATAAGGAGATTTTAATGCCTAAGAATAGCTTTGATAAAGTAATGTCGATTAAACTTATTAGAAATATAGATAATGGTTTAAATTTAGAACAAAAGAAAAACTTTACAGAAACTGCTTTAGATAACTTTAATGATTATGATCATATTATAGATAATAATGGTACTATAGATGAACTAAGTAATAAAGTACTTAATATTGTAGATAATTTCTTAAAATAATAATGGAGGAATAATGAAAAATAAAGCTTTTACATTAATAGAACTTTTAGCGGTTATAATAGTGCTAGGAATATTACTAGGAATATTAGTGCCTTCTGTTATTAAAACAATAGGTGAATCAAAACAAAAAGCATATAATACAACCGTTGAGTCAATTAAGACTGCAGCAGAGAGTTATATTAATATGGATGCTGATCCTACTGTAAAGCAAGAATTAGCAAATACAGGTACTTCTGTTATTACTTTGGATGAATTAATAGATGCGGGTTTCTTACCAAATGAAGTAATAGATCCATTTACTAATGAACCATTAACGGGAACTGTTACTATTACAAAGATTTCAGAAAACAAATATACATATGATTTTATAGAGTAAGAATATATCTTACTTTTTTATTTCTATTAAATATGGTGCTTTATTATTATCTGTATTTTTATATATAATACATTTATATTTATCTTTTATAAGTTTAGCTTCTAATAATCCCTCTTTATGAGGATATACTACTATAAGTATTCTACCCTTATTATTAAGTAATAATAATGAATCATCAATAGCTTTTAAAGTACTAATATGATTTGTAGTAATATTTTTATTACCATTTGGTAAATATCCCAAATTGAATACTACAATACTTATTTTATTCTCATAATCCTTTAATGTTTCATATAAGAATTCATGAGAAATATTATATAATTTATAATTAGTTATATTATTTTTATCTAGTAATATTCTAGTATTTTTTATTGCAATATCTTGTATATCAAATCCAAATACATAACCATTCTTAACAATATTTGCTAACTTTAAGGTATCATTACCATTACCAATTGTAGCGTCTACTACTATGTCTTTATCTTTAAGTGATTTATTTATAATTAAATCAAATCTATTTATTATACTTTTATTAAATCCTTGATATGTTCCTCTTTTTTCCATCTCTTTATCTATTTCGTTTAAT
>CAZKBC010000079.1:0-4077 GCA_964551265.1 uncultured Muribaculaceae bacterium
CATTTAAGAATATTACTATGAATGCCGGAAATGTAACTTTCTTAAGTCCAACAGGAGTTAATGAAACGGGTCATACTGGAAATGGATATGCAAGAATTACTTTGACAGAACCTGAAGAAACTAATACTTTGAGTAAGGTTAGATATATATATAATGAGATGAATGGAAGTAGTGCTAATGGTTCTTCTCACTGGGTAGAACTTCAAGCATATGATAAAAATGGAAATAATGTATCTCAAGGATTAACAAGCATTACTAATTCATACACTTTAAGTGCAGTAAACTTATCTCTTTTAACGGATGGAGATATTACTACAACTTCTTGGATTGAAGGTGGACAAGGTGTTTCATATATATTGTTGGATTTAGGACAAGAATATGATTTATCAAGTATAAGATTATGGCATTATTATGGAGATGGAAGAACATATTATGATAATGTTGTAAAAGTTGCTAGTAGTGATTTGGTTTATAAAATAGTATTAGATGAAGATTATCAAGAAACTAGTTATGGTAGAGTTATTAGACCAGAAAGTACAAATTAGGTGAATTATGAAAAGATTAAATAATAAAGGATTTTCATTGATTGAACTTCTAATAGCTTTTACCGCTATTACAGTATTGTCTTTTGCGGTTTTTAGATCTATTATTAGTATTCAAAGAAGACAACAAATTAATATTGCATATAATGACTATGTAATATTACAAAGTTCTATTAATTCATTAATACAAAAAGATTTTTCAAGTAAAGTAATTGAAGCTATAGAGTATTGTGGAAGAAATTGTTATGACATTAAATATGTTGGAGAACCAGAAAAAAATCTTACTATTGATACTAATAAGAACACTTTAACATATGGTACTACTAAATTTAAATTACCAAAAACATTCTTATTTTATAGAGATATAGAACAAAGTGAAGAAAACTTTACTTTAATGGATGATGGTGTTCATGATTCTATAATAATGTTTAGAATACCAATAGATAGTACACTTTTAGATCAAGAATTAGATATATTATATATATATCAATTTGATAGTAGGACTAATCCTGTAAGACCAAATATTTAATTGTTAAAGGAGTTGTAAATATGAATAATAAAGGCGCTATATTTTCTGGATTTATGTATGTATTACTTTTGTTTTTTCTTCTATCTTTAGCTACTTTACTAACAGTATTAAACAACTCTAGAAAAATAAGTAATAAAGCAAGAGAAGGGGCAGAAAACATAATAGATAATGAAACAACAGAATTTACTTTTGATTTAAAAGGAGTAACTAGTGTTTGTTTAAATTTAGGAGATAATTATTTAATATCTGATGAAATTACAAAGGGAATTAATGTTACTGCTAAAAATGTTTTGGGAACAGATTTACAAGTATCTGCGACATCTGACTTTATTCAAAATCTAGCTGGAACATATACCGTTACTTATACCGCTAAAGATAAAGGAAAAGAAAAGAGTGTTGAAAGAAAGATTCATGTTATGAAAAATGATTATTATTTCAATGTAAAATGTAATGCAAATACTGCTACTCCTCTACAAATAAGTGAATGTATAGATGAACAAAAAATAATCCCTTTATGTGATGGATATTATTCAATAGAATTATGGGGAGCAAAGACTGGAAGTGGACTTGGTGGATATACACAAGGAGTAATTAAATTAAATACTAAAGATTTATTATACTTATATCTTGGTCAATCTGTTCAAGTAGCAAATTTAAAAACTTTTAATGGAGGAACTGGTACTGCAGGTGGATATCCAGGTGGAGGAGCATCAGATATTAGACTATTAAAACATAGAAATAATTGGTATGAGTTAGATTCATTAAAATCCAGAATAATGGTTGCGGGTGGTGCTGGTTCTGGAAATGTTTCTCCTGCTCATGGTGGAGGATTAATAGGATTAAAAACAGGGGTTGCAACTGCTGGAACACAAACAAGTCCCGGAGTTGGTCCTGGATATACTGCACCAACATTTGGAGTTGGTGGAGGAGGCTGCGGAGGCGGTGGAGGCTATTATGGAGCTGGTGGAGCAGCTTGTGTAAGTGGAGGAGCTGGAGGTTCTGGATTTATATCTGGACTATCTGGATCAAATGCTATTACTAATGATGTAGCATTAACTCACACCAATAATACTCTTCATTATTCTGGCAAATATTTTGTCAATAATGCAATTAAATATGCTGAAACTAATAGAGATGTTAATGGACATGGAAATGCTAAAATTACTTTTATTGGACCAACTTATCCTAAAACAAATTTAAATTTTAATAATGTTAGATATATAAAAGATTGTATAAATGGAAGTAATAAGAGTATTAACAATGATTGGGTAGAAATTCAAGTAATAAAAGATGGAATTAATATTGCGCTTGGTAGACCTGTATCTGGAACTTCAGTTGAAGATCCAACTAAACCTTATTCTCTAATGACAGATGGAATAGTCGATGTACCTACTTCATTTGGAGCATCTCTAACTACAGGACCACAATGTGTAACTATTGATTTAGGAAAATTATATGATGTTGATGAAATTGCTGTATGGCATAGATACTCTGATCAAGCTACATTTAATGATACTTTTACATCGGTATCTCCGGATAATAATACTTGGCAAACTATTTTGAGTAATCTTTTAGAAGAAACTGCAAACGGTTCAAGAAGAAGCGCTTGGAATTAATTGACTAAAATATAAATAGAAGTTATAATTGATTTGTATGTGTTGATTAAGAGGAGTAGTATATTAATAATCAAAGAGAGTTAGTGTTTGGTGAAAACTAATGATTATTGTATATGAAGGTAGCTTATGAGCATAATCGGGAATATCCGTTATATATTAAAGAACATAGTAATCTATGTAAGGTGGTACCACGCAAAGCGTCCTTAAGTTTTAAGGATGCTTTTTTTTGGAGGAAAATGAAAAAAGAATTAATTGAATTTAAAAAATATGTAGATAATTATAATATTAAAGATTCCGGTATAAAATTTAAATATGATCATTCTATTAGAGTTATGAAAATTGGTAATTCACTTGCAAAGAAATTAAAATTAGATAATAATGAAATATATATGGTTACTCTAGCGTGTCTCCTACATGATATAGCAAGATTTGATCAATTAAAGTTATATAATACATTTAACGATAAAAAAAGTTTTGATCATGGAGATTATGCTGAAGAATTAATTATTAATAGTAATTATTTAAGAAATTATATAGAAGATACTACTTATGATTCAGCTATAATAAAAGCTATTAAATATCATAATAAATATGAAATAGGACCATGTAATGAAAAAGAATTATTATTTTCAAAAATAGTAAGAGATGCTGATAAGATCGATATTTTATTAAATGGTGGAGCAAAAAAATTTAGTGAATATGAAACTAATGATATGAAAATAAGTGATATTGTATATAATGGTATATTAAATCAAAAACCAATAAATTATGATGATACTTATAATAAATTAGATAGATTGTTGTTAGGAATAGCAATGATTTATGATTTTAATTTTAAAGAAAGTTTTAAGTTTATAAAAGGAAAAGGAACTATAACAAGTACAATATCTTTTATAAAATCAAAAAACACTAATAAAGATACATTGGAAAAGTTAAATATAATAGAAGATAGGTTAGAAAGTTATATAGAAAGGATGGTTTCAAATGGATAAGAAATATAATCATAAATTAGTAGAAGAAAACAAATATAAATATTGGTTGGAACAAGATTTATTTAAGTCTGGAGATTTAACTAAGAAACCATTTAGTATTGTAATACCTCCTCCTAATGTAACGGGCAAATTACACTTAGGACATGCTTGGGATACATCTTTACAAGATATTATCGCAAGATATAAAAGACTTAAAGGATATGATGTATTGTGGTTACCAGGAATGGATCATGCTGGAGTTGCTACTCAAGCAAAAATAGATGAAAGATTAAAAAATAAAGGAATAGATCCTAAGGGAATAGGTAGAGAAAAATGGATGGAATATGCATGGAGTTATAAGGAAGAATATGCATCTATCATTAGAGAACAATGGGCAAGTTTAGGGCTTAGTTTAGATT
>CAZKBC010000080.1:0-4074 GCA_964551265.1 uncultured Muribaculaceae bacterium
AATTTATTGCAGGCTATAACTCTTATTGAGATCATTAGATCTTCTTTAGTTTGATTATCACTCACTGTATCTAATCTAATATTATCCGGATATACCCAATTAAAATCACAAGTAACCATATCTGATTTTTCTTTAGTTGATAATTCATACATTTTTTCAAACATGTCTTTTTCAATATAATCATCACCATCTACAAATCCAATATAATCTCCAGTTGCTTTCTTTAATCCATAATTTCTAGCATCACTTAATCCACCATTTTTTTTAATAAACGATTTAATATTCTTATATTTCTTTTTAAACTCATCTATTATTTTTTGACTAGAATCGGTTGATCCATCATTAACAACAATTATTTCAATATCTTTAAGAGTTTGATTAACTAAACTATCTAAACATTTCTTTAAATATTTTGAAACATTATAAACTGGAACTATAACGCTAACTTTCATATAAACCCCTATAAGTTAAATTTTATCTTTAATATGATTTTTTTAAGTTTTCTTTTTATGTTATCATTTAATATTAAATCTATTACTTTTCTTTTTTTAAGTTCTATTATATATGATTTTTTGTCATTTTTGTTTAAATCATTTATTTTTGTTATTAATGAATTAGATATAAAACTCTCAAAAATTCTTTGAATACCTTCATCTATATTTGCTTTTCTTGATTCTTTTAACAAAAAATCAAAATGAAATAGCATATCAAAGGCTCTTTTTTTGATCTTTTCATAGTTCTTATCTGTAGTAATACTATTAGGTCTATCTACATAATAATAACCTTTATAATCAATAGATTTTACTTTTTTAGCTTTAAGTATTACTAATGGTATTAATCCAAAATCTTCATGATATCTATTAATTGCAAATTCATATTGATTTTTGTCCCAATATTTTTTATTAAACAGGTAAACTGTTGCAAGTTCTATACTTTTATTTTTATATAGTTTTAAAAAAGCATCTTTTCCGTTTGTAGAATTAAATGAAGGACAAATTAAATAATCTTCTTTTTTATCATCAAATACTCTATATGATTGAAATCTAATAATATCTATATTGTCTTCAATATTATCATTTAAAACTCTTAATATATTTTTATCTAAATAATCATCACTATCTAAAAATATAATATACTCACCTTTTGATTTTGAAACTCCATAGTTTCTTGCTGAACTTAAACCACCATTCTTTTTAAAATAATATTTTATTTTATTATTTTCTTTAGAATAATTATTAATTATATCTTCACTACTATCAGTTGAACCATCGTTTATTATTATCACTTCATAATCTTTATATGATTGATTAATGACACTATCTAAACACTTATTAAAATATTTTTCTGTATTATATACAGGAATAATTATAGAAAACTTTGGCATAATATCACTCTCCATCAATTGCTTTGTTTATGATTTTTAACATGTATTCATTGTATTTGTTTATATTTAGCTTACTAAACTTTTTCTTTGACTCAATTATATCTTTCATACCATTTGCAATTGATTTTTCCGATTTGTTGCACAATATTGAATAATCCTTTATATCAAAGAATGTATTACTTGTTCTAATTGTAGTTACTATTGGTAAATCAAATATTAATGCTTCTAAATATACAACAGGGAATCCCTCATAATCACTAGTTAATACAAAAGCATCTGCTTTTTTAAAATATGGATATGGATTTGTTTTCATTCCTAAAAATTTTATCAGATGTTCTAAATTATATTTATTTACTAAGTCTTTATAAATAGTAGTATCTTCTCCTTCTCCAATCATCCATAATTCAAAGTTATTATAATCTTTTGATAAATTACAAACTGCTTTAATTAATCTTGTTAATTTTTTTGATTCTTCATCATGTCTTGATACATTAATGAATACTATCTTATCATTTTTGGATTCTTTTACTTTTTCTTTTGCTAAATCTTTTATTGATTCGTATTCTATTAGGTTTCCGCATACTATTACTTTATTTAATAAATTCGGATATATGTTTATAAAGTTATCTTTTGCTTCATTAGAAATGATAAATATTTTATTATATTTATTTATATTTCTATTATTAAAGAATGCTTTAAAGTGATTAATATTTTCTTTATATAAACTATAGTAATCTGTATGAATCCATATAGAACTCTTCTTTGAAAAGTATCTCATTAAAATAGATCCAGGTATTGAATATGGAACATAGCAACAAGAAAAATCATATTTATTATGATTAATTATTATTGAATATATTAATTTAATTCTATTATATATTTTTCTAAATATAATAAATTTAATATTACTAATTTTGTATTCTTTTATTATTATTTGTTTTGGAAGTTCTTTTAATAAAATACCAATTCTATTTTCTAATATTAAAGTTACTTCATATTTTTTATAATCAATATTTTTTAATAGTGAGATTAATGCTTTTTCAATACCACCAATTTCTAAACTATGTGCATAAAAAACAATTTTCTTCTTCATCAAAATCACCCATATAAATTATATCATAATTAAGAATTAATACCTTTATATAATATATTTCTTTAATAATGGTATTTTACTTAATATAAATACTAATAATGTACTTAATATGAATACTATTAATGTTAATAAAGGTACTGATAATATTGGGTTAATACTAAGAGAATTAATAATAGTTTGATTTAAGTAATTTAATATAAATACATGTACTAAGTATATTCCAAATGTTAAAGATGATAATGTATTTAATTTATCACTCTTATATGTTTTATATTTAATGAATATGAATACTGCTACTCCTGATAATAAGGATGGTAGTGTATGGTAATCATATAATATAGTAGTATTAATACCTTCTTTATATGAAAAATAAATATTTAGAATAATAGATATTACTACTGATAGTATTCCTATTATATATATAGATATTCTTTTTATTTTATTTAGATCTATATTATCTAAGTAATATCCTAATACAAAGTATCCTATATATGAAGACATTAGTTGTGGTTTAAATACCTTTAAGAAAGTATTAATATTATCTGTTTCAAATAATCTTAAATATGTATCTTTTAAAGGTCCAAATATAAAGAATAATATTAAGAAGTATTTAACTAAATACATATTATCTTTATTAATAAATTTCTTAATAAATGGTAATAATATATAGATACATATTAGAACTGGTACAAACCATAAATGATAACTAGGTTTAACTATAAGTTTTATTATTTCATTAAATACAATAGGTTTATTTAATATTACTATTGTATTAAAGAATGCATAGAATATAGACCAAAATATATAAGCAGTAAATAGTCTTAATATATTCTTTTTATATAATTGTTTAATATCTATTTTCTTATTATCATCTAAGAATAAAGCACCACTTATCATAAATAATATAGGTACTACAAATCTTACTAAGGAATCATATATATTAAATATATTCCATTCATAAGATGTATATTTTACTGTATAAAAGTTCTGTGCTGATACATGTATTACTATAACTCCTATAACCGCTATTATCCTAATAATATCAATATATCTTTTTCTCATATATACCTCATTATTATAAATTATATCAAAAAAAAGATGTTTATTAACATCTTTATATTTTATTAAGTACTTTTACGTCTTTTATTTTATTAGTATATTTATCTAAATTAGTAGTAAATTCTTCTTTAGCTTCTCTCATACACATATATACTGTTGCTTTTCTTAATTGTTCCATTTCTTCTTTTGATAATGATTGACTTTGATCATTTGTTTTAGCGTCTATATCTATATATGTATTAAAGAACTTTTCATAACACTTAGTATATTCAGACTTTTCCTCAGGATCTCTATTAACATCTCTTCTCTTTTGATTTAAGAAATCATCCGCTACTTTTCTTTTACCATTAATCTTCTCTTCTTCTAATTTTAATGCTTTTAAGAATGTTTCTTTTTCTTCTGCTATATGTGAATTATTCTTTTGATCTTGAATCATATTTTCTATAACATTATTAAAATCTCTATTCCATAATGTGTTAGTTATTGATACAATTTTTTTAGAATTTAGTCTATCTTTAAATTCATTAACATCTAAATT
>CAZKBC010000081.1:0-3013 GCA_964551265.1 uncultured Muribaculaceae bacterium
TCTTCCATAATTCACCTACTTTAATAATAATTTTAGTGCTTGTTTAATTTTTTCCTCTATAGTTGAATCTTTATCTATCTTAGGAGTTACTCTCATTATATCTTGTTGTTTATATCCTAATCCTCTTAATGCTTCATATAATTCATCAGATGTTTCTACTTCTATGTTATCTACTTTAAATTTACCTTTTAAATCTAATATTATTTGTTTTGCTACTTTATCTCCTATTTTAGGAAACTTCTTTAAGTATAAAATATTTTCTCTATTTATAGCGTCCATTATTCCATTTGGAGAACCAGTTGCTAGCATTGGTAGTGCCATCTTAGGACCTACTCCCTTTACTTCTATAAGTTTTAAAAATAAATCTTTTTCTTCTACTTCTTTAAAACCATATAAAGAATGTTCATCTTCTCTTATATGAGAATATATATATAATTTATATTCATTATCTATTTGAAAAGAATAAGGATTAGATACAAATATTTTATATCCTATTCCATTATTATCTAATACTATATATGTAGAATTAATGTCTATTAGTAATCCTTTAATATATGAATACATAGTTCACCACCTTATAAGTATTATAACATGTTTAACTTAGTTTTTTTGTTTCTCCTAAGTTAATATATAAATAATTATCATCATCTCTAGATACAGTTAAATTGTTTCTAAGTAATATATCATCTATAACATCTTTTAATGTGACATCTTCTTTTTGAAATATATTTTGATACATTCCATTAATTATTATACCAATATTTTTATTAGCAATCTCTAATTCATTATGAACTTGTATTTGATAATCTTTAGGGTGTATATTTTTTACTTTTGCTTTACTATCTAATTCTCTAAATGTAATTATTGATTTATCAAAAACTTCTCTATTTACTTGCTTTAAAGATTTTTCTTCAACAGTTGCAATATAATAGTTTATCTTATCTTCCATAGTACTAGTTGATAAAGAAGAACTCATATAATTTATCTCAGTTAATTTTAAATCTAATATGTTTTTAGGTATTAATAAATTAGTTAATTTATCTCTTTCTATCTCATCTTTTACAAATCTTTCATCAGGATATGCTCCTACATCTATTGGTAATAATATATTTTTATTTCTATAATCATATTCTGAAATACCCGAAACTTTTTCTCCTTGAAAAGCATCAATATCTTGTATAGAGAACGCTATTTTGCCTCTTATATGATTAACATAAGCATTGTTATTTGAATGATATTCACACCCATAACAAGCTACAGATATATAATCTCCATAATTATATTCCTCAAAGTTTCTTGAACTTAATATATTTCTTTTAGATAATTCATTTCTAGATAATAATCCATCTTTAAGTATGTTTTCTAATTTAAAGAAATCATAACCTATACCATGTAAATACATTTCTTTTTCATGTTCTTTCTTTAAGAAATCTAATTCATCTTGATTATTAGCTTTTTTAAAACTATATAAATATAATTCATTTAATTGATGAGCAAATTTAACAAGACTTAATGCCTCTTCTGTTCTTAAGTAATCTGGATTTAACTCTGATGATCTTGCTCCCATAGATAATCTTACTCTATCTAAACCATCTGAATCTTTTAATACTTTCATTATTTCCATCTCTGATACTTTATCTTTTATTTCATATGTTTGAAGCATACTTTCCATCAATCTATCATTTGTAGAATGATAATCTATAGCACATTTTAACATATTAAGATTGTCTGAATCTTCATAAAACGGATCATCTCCAATTACTTTTTGAATCAAATTAGCGCTTACTAAACCATGAGCATCATCTATTGAATCATTATGTCTTCCAATATCATGATATTTACAAGCATCCAACAATATCTTCATATTCTTTTCATTCATATTTCTTTTTTTTGCAATATAATATCCTATTAATAGTACTCTTTCATTATGTAAATATCCATGAGTAAAACTCTTATATAATTTATCTTTTTTAATACTCTTTATTTCATCGAATATATCTTCAAGATATCCATTCTCATCTAAATAATTTAATACATCATATAGTTCTACTTGTTTTACATCTTCATCATAACAATCACTTTTCATTTTCTTTTTATAATCATTATCATAATTTGAATTAAAATCTAAATATGAAAATATGGTTTCTAATGTTAAATTCATCTTCCCTCCAAACTATTTAATTTTTCTTTTTCTTCTTTTAATTTATTTCTTTCTTCTTCAACAATATTAGATGGAGCTTTATTAACATAACCAGGATTAGATAATAGTTTAGATCTTCTTTCTATACTTCTTTTCAATTCTTCTATTTCTAAAGTATGATCTATTATTATATCTTCTAAATAATAATTAATAATTATATTACTATCAGATATAATTTTAATCTTTTTTAAAGGTTCATTATTATATTTTGAATATTCATCTAATTTTAATAGTTTATTTAATATGTTAAATATATATTGATTATTACATACATATTCAATTTTAGATTCTTTTGTAATATTATTCTCTACTTTAACATTCCTTACATTAGTAATATATTCTTTTAAAGATTCAATAGTTTTAAATTCTTCTTTATATATTTCATCTTTATTATATATCGGATAATCCTCTAACATAATTGATTTATTATTAAAAGACATATATATATCTTCTGTTACAAACGGCATAAAAGGATATAACATCTTTAATATAGAAAATAATACTTGTTTTAAAACTTTTGAATTAAGACTTACTTTAGATAATTCTATATACCAATCACAAAAATCATTCCAAATAAACTCATATAATTCTCTACCTACATTTTGAAAGTCATATTTATCCATATTTTTAGTAACTGATTTAATAGTAGTATTTAACTTAGTTAAAATCCATTTATCACTTATACTTAATTCACTATCATTATTAGAATTCATCTCTACAAATCTAGAAGCATTCCATACTTTATTTATAAAATTCCAAGTAGATTTAATCTTATCTTCATCATATCTTAAATCCATTCCTTTTCCTGTATTG
>CAZKBC010000081.1:3023-4016 GCA_964551265.1 uncultured Muribaculaceae bacterium
ATCTCATAGAGTCTGTTCCATACTTATCTATTACTTCCATAGGATCTATTCCATTACCTAAAGATTTAGACATCTTTTTACCATTATTATCTCTTACTAATCCATGAATAAACACTTCTTTAAAAGGAATATTATTCATAAACTCAAGTGATTGAAACATCATTCTAGATACCCAAAAGAATATAATATCATAACCAGTAACCATTACATCTATTGGAAAGTATCTATCTAATTCTTTAGTATTTAAAGGCCATCCTAAAGTACTAAAAGGCCAAAGAGCAGATGAAAACCATGTATCAAGTACATCTTCATCTTGAACCCAACCATTACCAGGTGAGGTTATACTTACTTTTATTTCTGAATCTTTATACCAAGCAGGAATTCTATGTCCCCACCATACTTGTCTAGATATACACCAATCTTGAATAGAAGTCATCCAATTAACTAGTATTTTTTCAAATCTAGGTGTAACAAACTTTACTTTCTTGTCTTTATCTTTTTGTATCTCTAATAAGTTCTTAGCAAGTACATCCATCTTGACAAACCATTGAGGCATTACCATTATTTCTACTACTGCATCAGTTCTTTCAGAATGTCCAACATCATGAACATATTCTTCTATTTTAGTTATTAAACCTTCTTTATTTAATTTTTCTACTATCTTTATTCTTGCCATTTCTCTAGTAAGTCCACTAAATTCTAATGCATAATCATTTAATAATCCGTTCTTATCTATAGATTCAATAACTTCCAGATTATTTTTATTTAATATATCAAAATCATCTATCGAGTGAGCGCTACATTTCATAGCGCCAGTTCCAAATTCAATGTCAATATAATCATCAGTAATTATTGGAATTAATTCTTTTCTTAAGGGAGATATAACATATTTACCTATATATTCTTTATATCTAATATCTTTTGAATTTACTACTACTGCTTTATCACTTGCCATTGTTTCAGGACGAGTTGTAGCTACTTCTATATAATTAT
>CAZKBC010000082.1:0-3974 GCA_964551265.1 uncultured Muribaculaceae bacterium
GTTCTTTATCTAACATATATACTCCTTAATTAAATATTAAATATTTAATATATTATATCATATTTTATTATATATTAATTGTTTACTTTTTATAGATAGTTAGTGTATCTGTTCTGTTTGCATTAGGAAAATAATATAATGTCATTTGATTTGGAACGGGATTTGGGTTTGGAACTACTGTAGCTATTTGATCTATTTTAAATACTACGGGTGCATTATATCCTAAAACGGAATCAGTTGGCACTCCTGTTGAAGAATTACCGGTTGTAGTAATATTTATTGAACTAACAACAGCCTCAGTTAATCCAGAAAGATTTTGTCCTCCAGGGACAAATGCATCTGCATATGAACTAGAATTATATAAACTAGGGGCAGAGATGTTTGTCGAATTTATGTCAACATTATATTCTATAACATAAACACCATTAGAATTAGTTATATTGACTCCACCTAATACATCTTGTCCAAACTGTGTATAATTTGTAATTGTAAATACATCTCCATCGTTGTTGCAACAATAACCATAACGTTTTGCTAATTCTTTAAAGGTTGTTACCATAGTAAATGCCCCGCCTGTAGTATTAATATTTATACTATCACTTGTCGTTAAAGTTGATTGAGAATTAGGACCAACGTGATAATTATATTTCAAAAAGTTTGCTTTTCCAGGAGTAGCATCTTGAAATGTTATGCCTTGTAATTTATAAGGGGGATTTGCATTTTTTAATTCTTCAATCCATCCTTCAATTGTAGTAATATTTTTGTTAGTAATATTATTCATAAAGTTTACTACACCCACATCGGTAATTAAAGAGTCAAAAGACGGGAATAAATATGAAACATCTCCATCAATTCCATTAATAACCTTTTTCCCCCATCTGGGTTTAAAAGTTGTTGGAACAATAAATGGTCCATCCTTAACAAGAGTTTCAGTTGAAAGTTTATACATCATTTGTTCATATAATACATCACTTATAGTATATGCTGAATCATATGTTCCATTTTCAAACATAGTTGTCATTTGATCAATTTTTTTTATGGCATTGGCATATTTTGCAGATAATATATTATTATAATATTCTGTGCCTAACATTGAGTTATACCTGCCTTTATATAATTCTTCTGCTATATTCGCATTAATTTTTTTCATATCCAAATAATCTTCGCTGGTAATACCTCCTATTTTGCCTTCCTCAAGCAATTTTGTATAATCTTCTAATTTTATATCTGTTGATTGCCAATAAGAATCAATACTAATATGAAGCATTACCATACTTATAGGATTAACTGTATATTTTCCTGCATTTTCAGTAATGTCATAAGGAATCCCGTATTTTAAAAATTGTCCTTTTAATGTGTCAACTTCAAAAGGGTCTACGAGTATTTCTTTTACACCATTTAATTCTGCGTAAATTCTTAAACATGTACCCGCTTTAGTTGGTTCCATATACATAACGGCGTTTGATAATATTCTAACATTAGAACTTTTCATTATTTCATTTAATATTTCTGTTTCGTTATTTATAATTAAAGTACTTATACAATCACTTAAATTTCTTGGTTCCATTTTTTCTAATAGTAAATTAATTGTTTTAATATTATCTGTTGTTGTATTATTAACTACTTTATTAATTAATTCTAACTTTAAATTTGCATCAGCTGTATTTAAAATACTGGAAAACAAGTTTGAACTTTCTACAGCTATTAACTTATTAAATATAATAGAATCTAATTCATTTAGTAAATGAGAATTATCAATCGAAGTATTGCTTAATTTATTGTTAAGAATTTTTATCATTACATCTTGAATTTTACCTTCAGAAGTATTCTTAAATATTGAATTTAAAATTGCAGCATCTCCCTTTACATCAAGGTTAGAAAGAAGTTCAGCAAAAGATTTAAATTCGCTATTTGTCATTTTTAGTGGAATTCCAGCAATAGAAAATGTTAATGCGTTACCACCTTGCATTATTCCTGATACAAGCATTCCTTGAATACCCGCTTGAATAGACTCACCAATTAAATTTGTTAAATCTATAGGTTCTCCAAGAATAATTGCTCTTAATCCAGCATCAAAATAAGTTTGAACAAATTCTTCTAAACCTTCTCCAAGAAGATTTTTCAAGAACGATCCGCCTAATTTACTTACTCCAGGAATACCTCCGAGAATTCTTTGAGTTGTAGCTTCAGATAATCCAGATAATATTCCATACATATATGCTTGAATTCCACTAGCTCCGTTTTCCATTGCACCAGCTGTTGCGTTGCCTGAAACAGATAAGACCATCATAGTAAACGACAAAGCTTTTCCAACAACTGGTATAAAACCAACAATACTTGGTAATAACATATTACCAATTGAATTAAATGTTGAATAATTATATGATAAAAAGTCTCTAAATTCTTTACTTAACTTTATATTATATTCATTATCTCCTCCCGATAACAAACTACCTTTAAACATCATAGCATAATCACTAGCGCTTATTATTTTATCAGCATGAAATAAATCATAATATCCTTCTATATGATTTTCTATTCCATCTTGAATTCCTTCCCATTGAGAAATAAACACATCTCCAATATCTCCACCATTATTTGACATATTAATAATAAATTCGATTGCTTCTTTCATTCCTTGTCTTCTATTCATCGAATCAGTTAATGCTTCAAGATATAAATTCGCATCAATTTCTTTTCCTTGATCAATTAAATATGCATATATTGCAACTTCTCTTGATTCTAATAATTCTAATTTTTGTCTATCAATTTTGTCATAATTTTCATAATTTTTTTCTAAATATGGTTTAAAGTCTTCATTCTCAGTAACATATTCAAAAGGTAATAGTTTAGCAAGTATTTTCATATTATATACTTGTGTCGATAAAGAATTCAAATCACTACTCATTGTTTGTTGGGTATTGTAACTTTCAATTAAATTATTTGATGCAATTAAAAAGTTGTATTTCTCATTATTTCTTGTTTCTAGTAAACTAGTGTCACTATATTGCTCATAATTCAATATGAATTCTTGTTCCGAAAAACCTTCATATCTCGGATTATTACTACTAGAATAAAAATTTTCTAAACCAGAATCTTTCCATGATGCTCCCCTATTATACTTTTCAATCATTTCAAATACTTTATTTTCATTACAAAAATCTATAAGAATTCCTAAATTTTCTATGTTTAAATTACTACCATGTAAAACGGGATTTTCATAAATATAATGAGGAGATGCATAAACCATATCAAATATATTTAAAGATAGTAGATATGAATAAATTAATTCAAAATCTTTTTCAGAAAAAGGAATACCATTACTATATTTGTTTGAATATTCTGCATTCATCGAACTCAATTCGTTTTCAAAAGGTTTTATCATGTCATCAACAAATTTAATTCTTTCTTCAATAGATAAGTTTTCAAAATCGTTTGTTGGTTGTACTAAAGAACTAGTAGATATAAATTCTTCTATTTTAACAGAACTTTTGTAGTCACTTAAAGCTTTAAATTCTTCTTTGGCAGTATTTACTGAAGCAATAATATTCTCATTTGATTCTATTAATTTATTAATGCTATATACAATTTCATTGATACGTGTTGCTCCAATTTTGTTTATTACTTTTTGATCTAATTTTATTCCTGTACTTATATATTCTTGAGCAGTAGATAAAGAACTTTTATCATTTTCAAGTTCAGTTGATATTCTACCTAAATATTCAGGATCTATTATTATTCTACTCATGTCATTACTCCATTAAAATAGTATTATTATTGGTTGTTTTTTTGTTTATTAACATAAAGTAATAAAAAAATCATTAATTAATTGACATATTATATATATTTTTATCTTATTTTATTATATTCTATTTATGTACTTTAATCAATATAAATAGTAGTTAATGGTAAATAAAAAATGTAGAGTTACAATTGATGTGACACCACTTGAGTATAAAAAAAAGCGATTATCC
>CAZKBC010000083.1:0-3936 GCA_964551265.1 uncultured Muribaculaceae bacterium
ATATTATAGCGGGAGTAATATTTATACTTGCTTCATTTACTGATATGTTAGATGGAAGAATAGCAAGAAAAAGAAACTTAGTAACAGATTTTGGTAAATTTATAGACGCAATCGCTGATAAGGTTTTAGTAAATACTGCATTAATAATATTAGCTGCTCAAGGATTTATTAGTATTGCTATACCAGTAATTATAATCGCTAGAGATACAATTGTAGACTCAATAAGAATGATGGCAGCAAATAAAGGAACTGTAATAGCAGCTGGTAAAGCAGGTAAAATAAAAACATTAGTAATGATGATAGGTTTATCACTTGCATTCTTTTATAACTTGCCATTTGAATTATGGAATGTAGAAGTATCCAATGTTCTATTAATTATAGCTGTAGTATTATCGGTATATTCTGGATTAGAATACTATTATTTAAATAAAGATAAATTATTCTAATACTCAATAATTGAAATAATATATATACAAAATAAGATGGTTTATAACCATCTTTTATTATTATTACAATATTACCTTTACAATAAACCGAACAATAGTTCGAAAAAGTATTGCAATTTAAAATAAACTATATTATAATCAATATATAAAAATAAATTGGAGGAAACATGACAAAAGACAAAGAAAAAGACAAGATATTAGATCAAGTATTATTAGATATTGAAAAACAATTTGGTAAAGGTTCTATTATGAAATTAGGTTCAGACAATGTAAGAGAGATGGATACAACTTCAAGTGGATCTTTATCATTAGATATAGCACTTGGTGTTGGAGGATATCCAAAGGGAAGAATAGTTGAAATATATGGACCTGAATCAAGTGGAAAGACAACTTTTGCATTACACGCTATTGCTGAAGTACAAAAAACTGGAGGAAGAGCGGCATTTATTGATGCAGAACATGCATTAGATCCTGTTTATGCATCTAAATTAGGTGTAGATATATCAGAATTATTATTATCTCAACCAGATACCGGAGAACAAGCATTGGAAATATGTGAAGCATTAGTAAGAAGTGAAGCAATTAGTATAGTTGTAATAGATTCTGTTGCGGCGCTTGTTCCTCAAGCCGAAATAGAAGGTGAAATGGGAGATAGCCATATAGGACTTCAAGCAAGACTTATGAGTCAAGCGCTAAGAAAACTATCTGGTACTATTAGTAAGACTAATACAATAGTAATATTTATTAATCAACTTAGAGAAAAAGTAGGAGTATTTTTTGGAAACCCAGAAACTACACCTGGAGGAAAAGCATTAAAATTTTATTCTACAATTAGATTAGATGTAAGAAGAGCTGAACAAATAAAACAAGGTGAAGAGGTTATTGGAAATAGAACAAATGTTAAAGTTGTAAAAAATAAAGTAGCACCACCATTTAAAAGCGCTTCACTAGATATAATATATGGAGAAGGAATAAGTAAAGAATCAGAAGTAATTGATTTAGCAACTGATATAAGTTTATTAGAAAAATCAGGAGCTTGGTATTCATATAATGGAGAAAAAATAAGTCAAGGAAAAGAAAATCTAAGATTATTACTAAAAACGAACAAAAAAATGTATGAAGAATTAGAATCAAAAATAAGAGAACACTATAACTTTAAAAAGAAAGTAGTAAAAACAAAAGATAAAGAAGATGACAAATAGTCATCTTTTCTGTTAATGCATAATATAATTAACAATAGAAAAGATTATTAATATATGATATAATTTCTATGAATGGAGTGATATTATGGAAGATATATTAACTTTAGTAAGAGAAGAAATGGAAGAAGTAATTAAGGTAATGCTTAAAAGGTTTTCTAATGTTAGAGCTGGAAGAGCAAATGCCGGTGTTTTGGATGGCGTTATGGTTAGTTATTATGGAACACCAACACCTTTAATACAACTTGCAACAATATCTATTCCTGAAGCTAGAACTTTGATGATAAAACCATTTGATAAGAATTCTTTATCCGACATTGAAAAAGGAATATATGAAGCTAATATTGGGTTTACTCCAAATAATAATGGAGAATCTATAATATTATCTTTTCCTCAATTAACTGAAGAAAGAAGAAAGGAATATGTTAAACTAGTTAAGGAAATGGCAGAAGAAGCAAGAATAGCCCTTAGAACTATTAGACAAGATGGTAATGATGCAGTTAAAGAAGAGGGATTGCCTGCAGATGAACAAAAAAGAGGAATAGAAAGAGTACAAGATTTAATTAATGAACATAATGAAAAAATTGAAAAATTATTAAAAGAAAAAGAAATTGAGTTAATGACAATATAATTGTGATATAATCTAATAAAGACGAAGACAAAAGAGTAGTAACAATGTTATCATTTATAGAGAATTGATGGATGGTGAAAATCAATATTGGTAATTGTGAATTCGCTTTTAGAGTTTCATATATTAAATATATGACGAGATTTCGCGTTAAGAATATTTAAGTGCATAGTTTACTATGAATTAAGGTGGTACCACGATAAAGCGTCCTTATTATTTAGGATGCTTTTTTTATTAAAAAGGAGGATTATGTCAAAAAAAGCAGTAATGATAATACATGGATTTATGAGTAATTTAAAAGAAATACAATATCTATCAGATATTATAAAACAAAATTCTAATATTGATGTATATACTTTTACTTTACCAGGACATGATGATTATTCATTTAAAAATATTAAATATCAAGATTGGATAAAAAGTTCTGAAGAAATGCTTATGAATTTAAAAAAGAGTTATAATTCTATATATATAATAGGACACAGTATGGGAGGTGTTATAGCGTCTCACTTAGCATCTAAGAATAAAGAAGTAAAAAAATTAGTGCTTGTAGCGCCTTCATTTAAATATTTAGAGTTATTTGAAGATCTAAATATACTAAAGGAAAAAATTAATGATACTATTAAAAATAAAACAAAATACAAAGACATAACACAAAGGATATTAAATTCATCAGTTACAAGTGTAATAGAGTTTAGAAAATTAGTAAAAACATACTATGAAGAACCCAAGAATATTAATTGCCCTACATTATTAATACATGGAGAAAAAGATTTAGTGGTACCGATCAAATCAAGTAAATATGTATTTGATAGTATAAAAAGTAAGACTAAATATTTAAAGATAATAAAAGGTGCAGATCATAGTTTACTATATGATTATAAAAAAGAATATGTAACAAGATATATATGTAATTTTTTAAAAGGAGGGTTATTATGGATAATAACGAAAAACTTAAATATATAATAGAAACTTTTAATAAGGAAAAATCGGAGATTAATAATTCAACTCAGGTTAATGACATTAGAATAAAATATTTAGGAAAGAAAAGTGAACTTCAAGAGATAAGTAATTCCCTTGGAACTCTTTCTATTGAAGAAAAAAAAGTACTAGGAAGAGTCTTAAATGAAACAAAAACTCATATAGAACTTGAAATTAATCAAATATTTGAAAAGATAAAAGAACAAGAATTAAATGAGAAATTATATAACGAAAAAATAGATGTAACATTACCAGGTACAAAAGTATTTTCTGGAACAATACATCCTATAAGTAAAATAAGAGAAGAAATAGAAGATTTGTTTGTGTCTATGGGATACGATGTATTGGAAGGTCAAGAAGTAGAAGAAGATTTATATAACTTTGAGATGTTAAATATACCAAAAGGACATCCTGCAAGAGATATGCAAGATAGTTTTTATATAACTGAAGAGATGTTACTTAGAACTCATACTTCTCCAGTACAAGCAAGAACTATGTTAAGTAATATAGATAAAACACCAATAAAGATAATATGCCCAGGTGCAACATATAGAAGAGATAATGATGACGCTACTCATTCTCATCAATTTCATCAAATTGAAGGATTGGTAATAGATGAAAATATTTCTATGTCAGATTTAAAAGGTACTTTAGAAATATTGGTTAGAAAATTATTTGGAAA
>CAZKBC010000084.1:0-3905 GCA_964551265.1 uncultured Muribaculaceae bacterium
TTCAAGTGACGCTATTTTTAAGACTCTAGCGTATTTAAAAACAAATGGTTGTGAAATGATAAATGTTTTTAAAACAGAATATGAAGGATTTGGTATATCTGCTAGGGCATTAGGGCTTGAAGTTGGAGAACATGATATAAAAACCTTTAATCCAAATATAAAAACAAAAGGTGTTTGGTATATTTCAAATCCTTCAGCAATGGATGGTAATATATTGGACAAAAAACTACTAAAAACTATGTTAGACAGCGGTAATAAGATTATATTTGATTTTGCTTATGTAGGAACTACAGAAAAAACATTATTTGATGTATCTCATAAAAATGTAATGGGTGTCCTATTTAGTTTAAGTAAACCTTATGGAGTATTTGAAGAAAGAATTACTGGTTTTGCATTTTTAAGAGAGAAATATTTTAAAAAAGAAAATATTGATCAATTCCTTTATGGTAATAGATGGTTTACTGATAAGGTTAGAACTTTACAATCATTGAAATTAGTAGAAGATTTAGGTCCTAGATCTAATGGTAATTTTCCTATGTTTAAGAAGTATAAAAAGATTCAAAAAGAGATAATATCTTATTTAAATAATGAATATAATATTCCTTTTAAAGAAAGTGATTCTTTTCTTTTAGCGTATATAAAGAAAGAAGATCTTATAGGTATATCAGAAGAAAAACTAAATATAATTAAAGATTTTAAAAGAGGAGATAATTATCGTTTTTGTTTAACTCCTTATTTTGAGATGTGGGAAAAGTAATAATCAAACACTTTATGATATATTAAACGCATTTATTAATTAAGGGGAATAATATGTCGGTTAATGTAAAAGATACTTTATTTCATAGTTTTAGTTCGACTTGTAGACCTTTAGGAGTTGAAAGTGCTTATGATGATTTATTTTCCATACTTCAAATAGGTATATTGACTAGAAAATCATTAAAGTCTGTATTAACGCATGAAGAATATTCAAGAATTAAAAAGAGACGATGTTATCAGGGAAATAGATGTGTTTCTTTAGCGTATAATCCCACAAATAAATATTACGCTTGCAAGTATCCATCAAAAGAACATAGAGGTCTTTTATCATCCTCAGCTTATGATAATTTTACTTTATTTGGAGATATTACTATAATTGTAAATGAAAATATTCTTGAAGAAAAAAAGGTAGTTAGTAACAGACCTCGTATGTCTCATGAAGTACAAATAAAAGGGGATATACCTACTGATTATTTTGTTGGTATTGGTCTTAAAGAAGATAGACTATACAATAATATTATTAGATTTGAAAAAGTATATACTGATTTCAATAAAGTAAAAGAAAATATTTGGAAATGATATAATATATATAACTATAAGTTAGAAAGGTTTGAATTATGAAGAATTTAGATGTTATTGGATATGAAAATTTAGAAGATATAAAAGAATGTATTAGAGAATATAACAAAGTATTTACTTTAAAAAAACAACGATAAAAATAAAATATATTAAATTAATAAATAAAGATAATATCTTTATTTTTTTATTATGACAAGAACTGTTTTTTTATTAATAATTAATTGATAATAAAAAGATTAGACTATATAATAAATATATTAGGAGTAGTAATATGAATAACAATATAAATAATAATATGAACGCTAATATGAATAACAATATAAATAATAATATGAATAATGATTATAGAAATGTAGTGTTCAACTATATTGGAGGTACTACAGTTGGAGGCTCTACAAGGATTACTACAATAAATGGAAGAACTACTAGTGTTAAATCAAAACATATTTTCAATATAACAGGAAAAGCCGGAAGTTTTGTATATACTTTTTTATTTCTTTTTATCTTTTTTAGTTTTGTTTTTGCTTTTGCGGTTAATAATATTGTAATTAAAAATATGTTTGAAAATGTAGATAAAAATAATTTTCTATATATTCTATTAAAACCTATGGGATTATTTGATATTAAGTTTTTTATATTTGTTCTTGTTATATTATTTGTTATATATAAAAGAAAAATGTTATATAAAAAGTTAGAGCCTAAAGGTAGTAGTATTAATATTTATTCTAGAGAATTACCAAGTAAATTAAGACCCGCTCATATGAGAGTATTGTTAAATGATGGATTAATTGATGAAGTATCTTTGGGATCTACTATTGTAGATTTAATTGATAAGGGTTACTTAGAATATTATAAAGGAATAGATGAAAACGATAAATTAATATTTTTTCATAACGAGTACTCTAAACTAATTAAAACTAATAAACCACATGATAAATTGTTAAAATATGAAAAGTTCTTAATAGATTGGTTTATTAATGAGTATGGTAATGGAGTAGAAGTAACCGCAAGAGAAGTAAATAATGGTTTAAAATATAAGATAATTAATCAAAATATGGAAGCTACTGATATGTTTTATGAATGGCAAGCATTAGTATTAATGTCATTTCCTATAGATAAGTATTTTATAAAAGTAAAGAGTCCAAAAAAAAATAAATTATATCCAATTATTGGTATTATAGGAATGATGAGTATAATGACTTTTATAGGACCTCTGTTATTAATATATGGATTTGGAATGTTAATGCTTGCTAATCCTGAACGTGTTTTAAATAAAGTTGGAGTAGATGAAATATGTGAATGGTTAAGTTTAAAAAAATTTTTAGTAGATTTTGGAGATATGCAAAATAAAACCGCAGAGATGGTTGCAATTTGGGATTTTTATTTAACATACTCTATAGCGCTTAATGTATCTCAAAAAGCATCTGATGAAATTAATAGATTCTTTAATGATAATATCTTTGTTGGAATCTTGGGTGATCAACAAATAAATGATATAGATCAAACACCAATAGAATTAGGATTTACTGGTACTGTTCAAAACTCATTACTTGATAATAATAAAGACAATATATTTTTTGATAAATTAAAACTAGAAATAGAAGAAGAATATAAGAAGTTATAGTAGAAAGAGGACATTTTATGTACATTGATAGTGCATTAAAATTAAATACAATAGATAATGAAATATTTAATTGTAATAAGTGTGAAAATAAAGTGGAAAAGTTTAATCATAGTACTACAATATCTTATGGGAGAATAAATGATATATTAGTAATAGGAGAAGCACCTGCTAATAATGGATGGAGAAAAAGTGGTAAGTGCTGGTATAAAGAAGATGGTAATATAACTGGATCTGGTAAAATAATGATTAAGTTATTAAACTTAATAGATTATAAATTAGAAGATATTACTTTTATTGAAGCTGTAAAGTGTTATCCTATAGAGAGATCAAATTTAAGTTATTGTAAAGAAAATTGTTATCCGTTTCTTTTAAAACAAATTGAATTATTAAATCCTAAATTAATATTAACTTTAGGTGATGTTGCAACAAAGAGTGTGCTTAAAGATTTAAATTATAAGAACTATAGTGAGGTTGTTGGGAATAAATTTAAGTTGAAACTTGGAATTGTAGAATATGATGTAATACCTATATATCATCCTTCACCAATTTCTCCATTAAGTTATAAAGGTAATGAGCAGATATTTTATAACATTAACTCTGAATTTAATTCTTATAAAACAATAAGAAAGAGGAAACATGAAAAATAAAGAAAAAACAAAAAAAGGTATTAGTAATAAGTTTAATAATAGTAGCAATACTTGCTATTAATATATTTAAAGCTAATCAAGAAGTAGAAAATTATGATAATACTATTAAAGGTTTTGAGTTACTTGCTGAAAGTGATTTTAAAAAGGAAGAAGTACTTGCAATGGGATATCCTACATTATTAGATATAGGAGGAGCTGATTGTGTTCCTTGTAAAGCAATGGCACCCGTTTTAAAAGAATTAAATTCAGAGTTAATGGGTAAAGCTATTATTAAGTTTATTGATTATTGGAAATATAGT
>CAZKBC010000085.1:0-3755 GCA_964551265.1 uncultured Muribaculaceae bacterium
TCAAATTGACCAAACTTATTTGAATTCATTCTAAAATATGATTGTAATGGTTTATCTAACTTAACTCCCTTAGGTATATATATGAAAGAGCCTCCAGACCATACTGATGAGTTCAAGGCAGCGAATTTATTATCTGTATAGGGTACTAGAAGTCCAAAGTACTTTTTAAACAATTCTGGGTGTTTTTTTAGTGCCGTATCTGTATCTAAAAATATAACTCCTAGTTTATTAAATTCTTCTTGCATATTATGATATACCATCTCTGATTCATATTGAGTAGCAACACCCGCTAAGTATTTGGTTTCCGCTTCTTTAATACCTAATTTATCAAAAGTATCTTTTATTTTGTCAGGTACTTCTTCCCAAGAACTAGATACTTCTTTTGATGGTTTTATATAATAATAAATATCATCAAAATCTATATCTATAGGTTCTAACTTTTCCCAATTAGGAGCTTTTAATTCAAGAAATTTCTTATATGCTTTTAATCTATATTCTATCATCCATTCAGGTTCACCTTTTATTTTAGATATTTCTTTAATTTTATCTTCACTTAGGCCCTTATCTATTTTTATTAATCCAATATCTCCATCATTAAATCCATATTTATAATCATAATTCATCATTTTCACCTATAGCTTTCTTATATGCTTTATAAGGTAATATTGCGCATTTAATCCTAGGAGGTAAATTTTTAACTCCTTCAAACGCTATTGCTTCATCTACTAAATCTCTATTAAAATCATTTCCCATAAACATATTATTAATATTACTAATAATAGTATTAACTTCTTCTTTAGTCTTTCCTATTAATAATTCACTCATTATAGAAGTAGAAGCTCTACATACAGTACATCCATTAACATCATAAGTAATATCTTTTACTATATTATTATCTATTAAAACATATATTAATATATCATCTCCACATGCAGGATTTTTTAAGTATGCTTTTAAATAATCGTTCTTATTTACTTCTTTAATATTCTTAGGATTCTTTATATGATCCATTATTATATCTCTATATAATTCATTAGAATAATTCATTTATATAATCACCTGATTTCTTTAATACTTCTATTAATTTATCTATTTCTTCTTTAGTATTATAAAATGCTAAACTAATTCTTACTGTTGAATCTACTTTTAAATATTTCATAAAAGGTTCAGCACAGTGATGACCAGCTCTTACTATAATATTATATTTATCAAGTAAACTTCCAATATCATGAGAATGAATATTATTAATATTAAATAGTACTATTGAACTATTAGTATTCATTTCATTATAGATATTAATACTATTTATTTCTTTTAATTTATCTATTAAATACTTTCTAAGACTATGTACATAATTATGAATATTATCAAGTCCAATACTTGTAATGTAATCAATAGATGTTGCTAAACCAAGTACTGCTGGTACCATCATTGTACCTGCTTCAAATTTATAAGGTGCTTCTTTGTATGTAGTATTATCTATATTAACACTATCTACCATTTCACCACCATATATAACTGGTTCCATCTTATCAAGTAATTCTTTTTTTCCATATAACACTCCAACTCCCATTGGAGCATATAGTTTGTGAGCAGAAAAAGAATAAAAATCTACATCTAAATCTTTAACATCTACATTTAAGTTTGCAATTGCTTGAGCACCATCTACTACTAGTAATGCTTTATATTTATGAACAATATTTGCTATTTCTTTAATATTATTTGTTCCACCCATAGTATTAGACATATGGTTTAATGCTACTATTTTTGTATTACTATTAATATATTTCATTAATGTAGTAGGAGATACAGTTCCATTATCTTCAACATTAAGAACTATTAATTTAGCATTCTTCCTAATGCATAATTTTTGCCAAGGAACAAAATTAGAATGATGTTCAATAATAGATATTATTATTTCATCATCTTTATTTATAATATCTTCTAAACTTCTTGCTATCATATTTATACTATCTGTTGTACCTCTAGTAAATACTATTTCTTTATAATTAGAGTTAATAAATTTTGCTACTGTTTTTCTAGCTTCTTCAAATTTAGTAGTAGCATAAAAAGATAGACTATCTATTCCTCTATTTAAATTACTATTGTGACTGGTATAGAAGTTTTTAGCATGATCTAAGACAGCATATGGTTTAAATGTTGTTGCAGCATTATTAAAATAAATGTATTTTTCTTTTAACATTGGGAAATCTTCTCTGTTCATATATACCTCTCTATCATTTTACTTATTATTTCTTGTTTCTCTAAAGGAGTTACTTTAAGTAAGAAACTAAGAGCATACATTTTACTAGCGTCTTCCTTATTAATTCCTTTACTCATAATGTAATATAAATCTCTATCATTTATTCTAGATACACTCGATGAATGATTTGCAAAAACATCATTTTCATCAATATACAAAGTAGGAACCATCTCTAATTTAGAATCTTTATCTAAACAAAGACCTTCTATAGTTTGATTTGAATTAGAACCAAATGATTTATTTTTTATACTACTTTTAATATTCATTAAACAAGAAGAACTATTATTTAATATGGCATTATTTTTAATTATTGAATTAGTTTTATTACCTAAATGATTAACTAATGTATAATGAGTACTAATATTATGGTTTGCTAAGTTAATTAAAGATATATTAGAAGAGCTATTATTTCCTATTAGATTAACTTTAATATCTGTATTACTTTTCCTATTAAAAAGCGCAAAGAATAATTTAATATTAGAATTCTCTTCAACATTAATATTTAAGTTTAATTTAATATTATTTTTTGTAATTAAATATATATTAACTTTAGAATTTGAAAGTATTGAAATATTTAAATTTAAATTAAGATATTTAGTAATATCTAATTCTAAATCAACATTATTTTTAATTACTATTTCTTCATCTAATACTTTATCTATTTTTAATATAGTATTATCTAATACTTCAATCATGATTTATATCCTTCTTTTTCTATTTTTAAAGCTAAAGAGTTATCACCACTTTGAGTAATTCTACCATTATCAATCACATGCACATGAGTAGGTTTTAAATATTTTAATATATTTGTATGATGAGTAATAATTAAAAAAGAAACATCATCATTTGTTTCATAATAATCTTTTAAAGCTTTACCAACTATCTTTATAGCATCTACATCTAATCCAGAATCTATTTCATCTAATATTATAAGTTTAGGTTTAAATAAAAGAATTTGTGCAATCTCATTTTTTTTCTTTTCACCACCACTAAATCCTACATTAACATCTCTTTTTGTGTAGTCTTCTTTTAGAAGTAGTTTATCTTTAGTATCTTCTATTAATTTATATAAATCTAAAGTTTTAATACTATTTTTATTCCTAGAATTAAGTGCATTTTTAATAAAATCAATATTAGAAATACCTTCTAATTCATTTGGATATTGCATTGCTAGAAACATTCCTTTTCTTGCTCTTTCATCTACTGTCATTTTTAATAAGTCTTCATTATAAAAGAAAATAGATCCATTTACAATTTCATATCTAGGATCTCCCATTAAAGTATTAGCTAATGTGCTTTTTCCAATACCATTTTTACCCATTATAGCGTGTATTTCTTTATTGTTTATCTTTAAACTAATATCACTTAATATTTCTTTATTATCAGTTTTAACTTTTAAATTTTTTATCTCTAACATATTTCCTCCAGTTAGCGTACGCTAACAAAATAAGTATATTATATTAATAATAAAAAGGCAATAGTATATTTTACA
>CAZKBC010000086.1:0-3741 GCA_964551265.1 uncultured Muribaculaceae bacterium
TTAAAATTGCTATTCTCTGTTGCTCATCTAAAAGAATATCTTTATCAATTTTTAAAAACATATTATCAAAATATTTCTTATGTTTTTGTAATTTTATTTTCATATCTAAATTCATATATTCACCTAGTTCTATTATACCATAGTCATAACTTATAAATTATGTTATAATCTTTTTGGTGATTTTTATGTTGAAAACAAAAGACATATTAGATGAAGTTGATAAAAGACTTAAGAACATTAGTAAAGAAGTCTCTTTTCCACTTACCAAAGAAGATAAAAAACTAATTGAAGATATGATTGAATATCTTACAAATAGTCAAATAGAGGAATTAAGTTTAAAATATGATTTAAGACCTGGTATGGGATTATCTGCTATACAGATGGGTATTCCAAAAAGATACTTTGTAATAGTTGAAGAAACAACTAAAGAAGAGGATAAAGAGCAATCATTTAAAAACTACATTATAGTAAATCCTACTATAGTAAGTCATTCTGAAGAAATGATATATGCGGAATTTGGTGAAGGTTGCTTAAGTGTTAATAGAGAGGTAGATGGAATAATACCTAGGTATGCTAGGGTAACAATAGAGGGCTATGATATAGATGGTAATAAGATTACTTTAAGAGGCAGAGAAGAAGTTTCTATTGCTATGCAACATGAAATAGATCACTTAAATGGTATATTATTTGTAGATAGAATAGATAAAGAAGATCCTTATAAATATGAAAATACAATGCGTTCAATATAGCATTGTATTTTTTATTACATATCTTTTAATCTAACACTTACTAGCTTAGATACACCTGATTCTTGCATTGTAATACCATATAATATATCAGCATATTCCATAGTAGCTTTCTTATGAGTTATCAATATAAACTGAGTCTTATCTTCATATTCTTTTAAGAATTGTCCAAAACTATTTACATTAACATCATCGAGTGGTGCTTCCACTTCATCTAATAAACAAAATGGAACTGGTCTTACTTTTAATATGGAAAATAAAAGTGCAATTGCTGTTAAGGCTTTTTCTCCTCCACTTAGTAAAGATATATGTTGTAATTTCTTACCAGGTGGAAGTGCAATTATTTCTACTCCTGTTTCTAAGACATTATTAGTATCTGTTAACTTTAATTCAGCATAACCTCCCCCAAATAACTTAGTAAATGTATTTTTAAATTCTATTTGTATTTCTTTAAATGTAGATAAGAAACTAGTTTTCATTATTTGATCCATTTCATCAATTATAGAATTAAGTATATTCTTAGCTTCAAATAGATCTTTTTTTTGATTATTTAAGAATTCATATCTATTATTTATTCTATCAAATTCTTCAATAGAACCAATATTTACCATACCTAATTCTCTTATTTTTTCTTTTAATTCATCTACTCTACTTCTTGCTTCAATAGGATCTAAATATAATATATATTCTCTTTTAGCTTTTTCATAAGTCATATTATATTCTTCATTTAAAGATAATAATAATTGTTCTAATCTCATTTCTACTCTAGTATTATTAACTTCTATATTGTTTAATGTATTATTGCACTTATTAATCTTAGAATTATACATCTTAATATCTTTTTCTAATGTTTCTATATCATTTGATATATTATTAATTATTAGATTTAATTCTTCTATTTCTTTAGATGTTTTATCTTTAATAGATAATGCATTGTAATATTCATCTATTATTTCATCTTCTTCTTTAGTAATGTTTTCTTTAGTTGATAATTCAAAATCTATATTCTTTAAATTATCTATATATTCATTTTTTAATTCTAGCTTAATTTTATATATTTGTTCTAAAGATATCTTTTTATTATTATAAGCATGTACTTTATCATTTAATATATTAATCTTATTATCAAGAACATTAATATTAGATTCAATTTTATTAATATCTTTAATAGTAATATCTAATTCTTTAATCTTAGTTTCTAAATCTAATTTCTCAGATATAAGACTACTATTCTTTTTAACTGTACCACCAGTTATAGAGCCTCCTACATGAAGTAATTCACCATCTAGTGTAACTACCCTATATCTATGATTAATCTTCTTACTGATCCTATTAGCGTTTTCTATATTATCAATCACTATTATATTTCCTAATTGATTTAGTATAGCTCTTTTATATTTAGAGTCATAATTAACTAAGTTAGAAGCAACATCTATAAATCCTTTTTCTAAACTTATTTCTTTTAATGTATCTTCATCTACATATCTTCCATTAATTTCACTTAAAGGTAAGAAAGTAGCTCTTCCTAAATTATTTGATTTTAAATAATTAATTGCTTCTTTAGCAGCATCATCATTTTCACATACTATAAATTGAGATGATGAAGATAAAGATATATCAACCATAGTATTATACTTAGAATCAAAATCTATTAATTTACCTAATACTCCACATATTCCGGTTAGTAATTTATTTCTCATAATAGATTGTACTGAATAATATAGATCACTATTGTTTTCTATATTATTCTTCATTATATTTATCTTATATTCCAAATCTATTTTTTTCTTATTTTGATTATCTAACTTTAATATATGAGAATATTTTTCGTTATTATAATTATTTAATTCTATTTCTACTTCTTTATTATTAGATTCAATATCTATTAACTCTTTATTAATCTTATCAATATCCTTATCAGTAATATCTATTTTATTACTAATAATATTCTTTTGTTCTTTTAAATCTATAATACTTTGATGCATTTTAGTATCATCTATATTATATTTCTTTCTTTCTGTTAATATTAATTTCTCACTATTTAATCTTTCTACTTCTTTTACTTGATCTAATAACTTTCTATTTAATATATTAAATTCTTCTCTATATTTAATTATATTTAATTTATTTTCTTCTAAGGATGCCGCTTTAGATGATAACTCATTATCTAAAGTAATTAATTCTTCTTCTAATTCTTCTTTTTTATCTTTATTAGTAGTTCCTTCTATATTTAATTTCTCTATATCAAAAACCATTAAAGATACATCTATATTATCTAATTCATTTTTATAATCTACATACTTTTTAGCGTTCTCACTTTGATTCTTTAAGGGTTCTAATTGAGATTCTAATTCAATCATAATATCATTAACTCTATTAATATTATCATTAGTTCTAGTTAATTTTCTTAAAGCATCTTCTTTTCTTTTTTTATATTTTAATACACCAGCAGCACTTTCAAATATTACTCTTCTTTCTTCAGGTTTATCAGATAATACACTTGCAATATCACCTTGAGAAATAATATTAAAAGATTCTTTACCTGCACCACTATCAATAAATAAATCTAATATATCTTTTAATCTACATTTATCTTTATTTAAAAAATATTCTGTATCTCCTGTTGAATATACTACTCTTTTAATTTCAACTTCATTATAATCAATATTTAATTCTTTTTTAGAATTATCGAATATTAAAGATACAGATGCATGATTTGATGGATTTCTAGTTTTACTTCCAGAAAATATAACATCTGTCATAGTTCCTTCTCCACGAAGAGACTTAACAGATTGTTCTCCTAATACCCATCTAACAGCATCTACTATATTACTCTTACCAGATCCATTAGGACCCACTATACCAGTTATACCAGGTTCTAAATCAATAGTTGTTTTATCCGCAAAAGATTTAAAACCTTGCGCTACAATTTGTTTGAGATACATTATTATCACCTTAATAATTATATTATATTATTCTATATTAAACAAGAAAA
>CAZKBC010000087.1:0-3725 GCA_964551265.1 uncultured Muribaculaceae bacterium
TGGTTTACCATCTTTACCGTTCATTGTTCCAAAACCAATGAATTCTAAGTGTTTATCCTTATTTACAATATTAGACTTATATGCGGCACGAAATACTTGTTCAAAGTGTAAACTTTGTCTTTGATCTGTTATATACCAAATTTCATCAGGATTAGTTTCTTTCATATGCCCATATAAAGTAGCTAAGTCAGTAGTCTCATATGAAACTGCTTTATTAGATTTTATTAGTAATAATGGTGGCATTGGAGCATTATCATCTTCTTTTGATACATCGATTATGATTGCTCCTTCACTCTCTTTTGTAACATTATTTTTATATAAAAAATCTAACATTTCATTAATATATTTATCTGCATCACTTTCACCATTCCAAAACTCAAATGATACATTTAATCTATCATATATCTTTTTAATATCTTTACTAGAAATATCTACTATCTTCTTCCATAAATCATAATAACCTCTTTGTTTTTCTTGAATCTTTGTAGTTATCATTCTAGCTTCTTCCATATAAGTTTCATCTTCTTTAGCTTTAATAGATGCGATAGGATATAACTCTTCTAAATCTTTATTTGTAATAGGACAATTTATATATTCGCCTTTATATGCCTCATCAAAAAACTCTAGATTAGGGAATCTATTTTTAATTTCTAAAATAATTAACCCCATTGGTCTACCCCAATCACCAAGATGAACATCTCCATATGAAATACATCCAAGTTCTATAGATAATCTCTTTAAAGCTTCTCCAATAATTGCACTTCTTAGATGCCCTACATGAAGTGCTTTAGATACATTAGCACCACCATAATCTATTATTAATTTCTTGTCTTTTAATTTACTTTTATTTACATTTATATCTTCGTTAATTAATGTCATATATTCTAATAATGAATTATCACTAAATGTAATATTAATAAAACCTGGTCCCGCAATATTAATATTTGAATAATTAGAATCTAATTTTAATACATTTACTATTTTATTAGCGATCTCAATAGGATTTTCTTTATATTTTTTTGCCAACTCCATTACTCCATTAAATTGATATTGACCTAGTTCTGGCTTTGAAGATTTATTCAAACTAACAGAAGCTATTTCATATCCTAAATCTATTAATATCTTATTAATTTTTTCTTCTTGTATATATATAAAATTATTCATAATATCACCTTATAAAATTATATCATAAAAAAAGACTATATATTAGTCTTTATAAACAATAATTTCACTCTTAAAGAATCTTTCTTGAAACTCAGTTAAAGCTTCAATTTGTTTTTCATCATAATAAGTATCTTTTGGTACTACTATTAACTTATCATCATTATCATCTTTTCTTTTTATTATAGCTATACATTTACCTTCATATTCATCAACTGGTTCAAAGACACCAAGTAAATAAGCATCTAATTCCTCGCCATCTCCACTTACAGTATTAGGAACAAATCCATAATTTAAAGTATAAATATAATTCCATTTAGGATGATGACTTCCTAATTTCCTATCGATTTTAATTGTTAGTGTTTTCCCTAAAAAACTATTAGATTCCATATAACCTCCTATTTATATATTATAAGTTCATGTTGTGCTCTAGTGCAAGCTACATATAATAAGTTTCTTTCATTATCTTTATAGCTTTCAACATTATATACTATTACACAATCAAACTCTAAACCTTTTGACATATATGCTGGAATTATAATCAAATTCCTCGAAAATCCTTGAGTCTTACTATTTATTAACATAATATTGTAATCGTTTTTAGTTTTATCATATAAATATTCAGCTTCTAAATCATCTTTCGTAATTATAGCAATTGATTTATGTTTAGTAGTTACTCTTTTTAAATCAGATATAATATTATCTTTATTTCTATATATTACTGGATTATTATCTTTCTTTCTTATAGCACTTACGTTATTTAAATTTAATAAACTATTAGTAAATTCGATTATTTCAGTACTAGATCTATATGATTTATTTAATTCAATATAATGTCCTTTTAATATTTCCACTAATATATTTAAATTATCATATTTATAATAAGGATTTATCGTTTGATTAATATCTCCTAATATTGTAAAGTTTGCTTTCTTAAATATCTTAGAAATTATAATATACTGTAATTTATTATAATCTTGTGCTTCATCTATAACTACTTGAAGTATATTAGATTCATAAGAAAAACCATTTAATAAGCCTTTCATATAAGAAAATAATAAAGCATCTTCATAATTAATTTTATTTCTATTAACAAATTTACTTATTTCTACATCTTTTAAACTTAACATACAATATTTACTTTTATAAAAATTATAATATATTTCTTTATATGTCTTTTTAAAATTTGATGATTCATTTAGTAAACCAATATATACATTCGCTCTATGTCTTTTCCCTCTATAATTTTGCTCGGAAAATTTGTTTGCCATTTCTCTTACTCTATTAAATAATGGTATTGTTCCATATCTATTGTGTAAGATATCAGTCAACTCTTCTTTAGTATATACAAATTCATCATTTTCAATTATATTATTATTAAACTTTGAATTCTTAACATAATCTTTAATGTAGTTAGTAATATCATTAATTATCTGGTCACTTTGTTTATATTTAACTAAATCAATATTCGATTCCTTATAGGTATAATATCTTGATATAAAATCTACAAAAGATTCTATATATTTATATTCAGTAATAACAGTATATAAATAATCATTAAATGTTGTTTGTAGTGTATTATCTTCTCCTAATTCAGGTAATACATTTGATATATATTCAGTAAATACATCATTTGGAGAAAATATTAATACATTTCTTGATGTTAGGTTTTCTATTTTATATAAAAGGAACGCTATTCTATGAAGTGCTACAGAAGTTTTTCCTGAACCAGCCACTCCTTGAATGATTAAATTACTTTTTTCATTTCCTCTTATTATATAATTTTGCTCTTTTTGTATTGTGTTTACTATGTTTTCCATTTTTTCTGAAGATTCTTTTTCTAATACTTCTTGTAATACATCATCACTTATATTAATAGAATTATCAAACATTCTCAATAATTTGGAATGTTTGATATTATATTGTCTTTTTCTATTTAAATATCCTTTAACAATTCCAATTGGAGCTTCATAAGAACATTCTCCAACCTCATAATCATAGAATAAACTACATATTGGTGCTCTCCAATCATATATAATATTGTCTAATGTTTTTTCATCTACTAGATGAGTCATTCCAATATATATATTGTTATTAACTCCATTTTCTTCTTTAAATAATATAGAGCCAAAGTATGGATTGTTCTGGTATTTAAATAGACTTAAAAAATATCTATGCTCTCTAAGCAAGATATTTGCTTCCATTTCACTAGATGTTCTAATAACCGCTAGTTCTTGAACATCAAGTCCACCAGTATTATCCCATCTATAATCTTGGAATTCTTTGATTTTCTCTTTTTGTTTTAGTACTCTGCCACTCATTTTAGAAATAGTTTCTTTAACAACTATAGAAACATCTTCAAGTTTTTTTCTTTCAAGGATTAGTTCTTTTTCATCTAAGACTAACATATTCCTCCTATTAAATCTTAGGTTTTATAAAAACTGCATAAAAATAATTATACACTATATAAATAATAAATCAATAAAAAAAGTATTATTTTAATACTTTATTTGTAGAGTTACAATTGATGTGACACCACTTGAGTATAAAAAAAAGCGATTATC
>CAZKBC010000088.1:0-3705 GCA_964551265.1 uncultured Muribaculaceae bacterium
ACGATAAAAAATTATTTGATAAATAATAAAGTAAAAGTAATTGAAATACAAAGATCTAGAGGATATTCATTAAGAAAGAGTATTAGTATTGAAAGTATAGAAAAAGTATGTAAAATGATAAAAGAAGTATCAAAAGACACTATAATAATGGTAGATAATTGTTACTGCGAATTTGTTTCAAAAAAAGAACCAATTGAAGTTGGGGCTGATGTTGTAGTAGGTTCTTTAATTAAGAATCTTGGAGCAGGAATAACTCCAAATGGTGCTTATGTATGCGGGAAAAAAGATTTAATAAATTTAGTATCTGAAAGATTGAATTCTCCTGGTATTGGAAAAGAAGCGGGTCCAACGCTTGGAATGAATAAACTTATTTTACAAGGATTATATTTTGCACCCTCTGTTGTTAATTCGGCATTAAAAACAGTGGTACTTGCAAGTAAATTACTTGAAGAAAAAGGATACAAAGTAGAACCTAAATTTAATGATGATAGAAACGATATTGTACAAACAATAGAATTTAATGATAAAAACAAACTTATTAAGTTTTGTAAAAGTATACAATCATCATCTGCAATAGATTCTTATGTGTCTCCAGAGCCTGATAATATGCCTGGATACGATGATAAAATAATTATGGCATCTGGCTCCTTTACTCAAGGATCATCAATTGAATTAAGCTGTGATGGTCCACTAAGAGAGCCATATGTGGCTTATCTACAAGGAAGTTTAACTTATGAATATGGAAAGATTGCTATAATAAAAGCAGTAGAAAGTATAGAGGAGTAATATGAAAAGTTTAATAATATTTATTAAAGGAGTAGTAGTAGGAGCAACAACATCTGTTCCTGGAGTTAGTGGCGGTACAATGGCTCTTATTCTAGATGTATATGATAAAATGATACATTCTATGAGTAAGTTCTTTAAAGATATTAAAGGAAATACTATATTTTTGGGTATAATTGGACTAGGTATGATAATAGGATTATTTACTGCAGCTCCATTTGTTGATTATTTAATTGATAATTATAAATATGTATCTTTATATTTCTTTTTAGGAGTTGTTTTTGCGGGACTACCAATATTATTTAATAAAGCAAATAAAGGAAGAAAAACCAAATATGATATATTGTTCTTTATACTAGGAGCTTTAATAATAGGAAGCTTACTTGTTTTAGAAAACACTTTAGATGTATCATTATTTAATCTATCAAAAGAATTAATGTTTAGAGATATATTGTTACTATTTATGTCTGGCATAATGATTGCTATTGCATTAATATTACCTGGTATAAGTACATCATTTCTACTAGTTGCACTAGGTTTATATAAGCCTATAATATTAGCTTTTAAAACAATGAATATACCTTTTTTACTTCCGATAGTTATTGGGGTAGTATTTGGGATAGTTGCAACCACTAATATACTTGAAAAAATGATGAATCAAGCACCTAGACAAACATATTATTTAATAATTGGATTTGTAGCAATATCTATAATAAAAGTATTCCCTGGAATACCTAGTGGTCTTGATATTATTTATTCAATAGTTTCATTTATTGTGGGATATTTAATCATTTATTATATGATCAAAAAAAGACCAGAATTAGAAAAAAATTAGCACTCTATATTGACAAGTGCCAAAAGTTGTGGTAATATTTAATCGGAGGTGGAAAATATGGATTTAATTACAAGAGATTCGTTATTTGATACGTTGTTTGATAGTTTCTATGACAATAAAAAAGTAGGAGGAATTATGAAAGCAGATATCTATGAAAAAGATGACAAATATGTTATCGAAATGGATATTCCGGGATTCAAAAAAGAAGAAGTTAATGTTAACTACGAAGATGGATATGTAACAGTATCCGCTAAAAAGGAACAAGAAAAGAAAGATGAAAAGAAAAACTTCATAAAAAGAGAAAGAGTATATGGAGAATATACTAGAAGCTTCTATGTAGGTAACATTAATGAAAAAGAAATTAAAGCAAAGTTTGAAGATGGAATGCTTAAATTAAATTTCCCTAAAGAAAAACAAAAAGAAAATATCAAACCAATACTTATTGAATAACAAGAAAGCAAGTTAATTCTTGCTTTTTTTATTGATTAAACTATTTTACAATGTTATAATCTAAATACATGGGGCCATAGCCAAGTGGTAAGGCACGGGTCTGCAACACCCCCAGCGCCGGTTCAAATCCGGCTGGCCCCTCCAATATTAAGTGAAATGGCTTTCAAAAGTTGGAATGAACCTATATAATAAATATAAGTTCAAACCAATTTAAAGGAGGTCATTTTTTTAATGAGAATAACAAATAATGAGAAACTAAAAATGGTTTTAGAACATATAGTTGATGGAAAATCATTATCACATATTTGTGAAAGATATAATTATAGAGATATAAGTAAATTAAAATATTGGATAAATTTATATAAACAACATGGAGAAAAAGTGTTTATAAATCGAGAAACCGGAATATATAAAAGAGATACCAAACTACTGGCAATAAATAGAGTTCAAAATGGAGAATCAATAAGAAGTGTATCGGTAGATTTAGGATTAATTGAACCATCCATTTTAGGAGATTGGATATTTAAATATAATAACGCAGGAGAACAAACTATCCAAGATACATATCCTAGGAAAAGTTATTTAAATAAAGATGAGAAGTATCAAAAAACAATTGATAGAAAACTAGAAGAAGAAAATATAAGATTGAAGGCAGAGATAGAATACTTAAAAAAATCGCAGTCCTTAGCACAAAAGCTAGAAGATCTAACAACAAAACAAAAAGTACTGGTTGTTAGTGAACTAAGGACAGAATTTAATTTAAAAGTTCTTCTAGAAATAACCAATATTCCATTATCTGTATATTATTATCAAATTAATTCTATAAAAAACAAATCAAATAAATATAATGAAATTGAAGAAAGAATAGAATACTTATATTTAAAGAAACATAAGAAGAGAATCGGATATCAAAGAATTTATATAGAGCTTAAGAATGAAGGCAAAATTATTGGAAAAAATAAAGTATTAGAAATCATGAGAAAAAAAGGATATACTAGACAAAATAAACCAAAATATTATAATTCATACGAGGGTGATAAGGGAGGGGTTGTAGAAAACATATTAAACCAAGATTTTAAAACAGCAAAACCTTATGAGAAATGTGGAACGGATATAACTATGTTTAATATTCACGATGAAAGGGTATATTTATCGCCTATAATAGATTTTAATTCAAGAGAAATATTATCATATGAAGTGGGGAAAGATGCTAAATTGGTTAAAGTAATGAGTATGTTAGATAAACTGTATGATGCGCATAAAGAAAAAATAAAAGGTATGATAATACAATCTGATCAAGGTGTACAATACCAAAATTCTAGATATTCGGATAAACTAAAGAAATTAGAAATAATACAATCAATGAGTAGAAAAGGAAATTGCTTTGACAATTCTCCGACAGAAAACTTCTTTGGAATAATGAAAGAAGAAATGTGGTATAATCAAGAATATAAATATGAAACATCAAAAGACTTAATTGATGAGATCCATGATTATATAAAATATTATAACGAAGTTAGAATAGTAACAAAGTTAAAAAGTAGTCCGATAGATTACAGAAACAAAATGTTAATATAGTATTTAACAATTGCGCGGGTTGCTAAAAAACTATTCCAACTTTTGGAAGTCAGTTCAAA
>CAZKBC010000089.1:0-3639 GCA_964551265.1 uncultured Muribaculaceae bacterium
CAGGAATAGTTAAACTGGTTAATCTTGCTCCACCAAAAGCAGAAGCCCCGATACTTTGTACATTGTTTCCTAATGATAAACTAGTTAGTGGGAAGTTATTAAATGATTCATTACCTATACTTGTTACACCGTTTCCTATTATTAATGTTTCAAGTGGTAGTCCAAAGAATTGACCTTGACTAATATTTGTTAATCCATCTCCTATCGTTAATTTTTTTACTGGATTACTGGAAAAAACCGAAAAAGCTAAATTTGTTACGCTATTTGGTATTGTTACACTTGTTAGTTGGTTACCAGAAAATGCGGCATTTCCTATACTTGTTACACTATTTCCTATTGTTACACTTGTTAGTTGATTATTTTGAAAAGCAACAGTTTCTATACTTGTTACACTATCAGGAATAGTTAAACTGGTTAATCTTGCTCCACTAAAAGCAGAAGCCCCGATACTTTGTACACCGTTTCCTATTATTAATGTTTCAAGCGGCAATCCAAAAAAGTGACCTGTACTAATATTTGTTATTCCATCCCCTATAATTAAATTTTTTACTGGGTTACTGGAAAAAGTGGAAAAACCTAAACTTGTTACACTATTTGGGATTGTTACACTTGTTAGTTGGTTACCATCAAAGGCTCCACTTCCTATACTTGTTACACTCTTTGGAATAGACACACTTGTTAATAGATTATTTGCAAAACCTCCAACACCAATATTTGTAACACTATTTGGAATTCTTACATTTGTTAGTTGATTATTTTGAAAAGCAACAGATTCTATATTTACTACATTATTTGGAATAGAAACACTTGTTAGTTGTTCACCATCAAAGGCTCCACTTCCTATTGTCCTTACTGGAAATCCGTCTAATACTCCTGGAATTTTTGGATTCTTTGCACAAGAAGTATTATAATCCGTTATAGTAACTTCACTTCCATAATTTACTCTTGTAAAACATGTATCTAGAACGTCTACAACAGCAATTAACTCACATGTATTATCTTTACTTACTGTTATTTTTTCTTCATCATCATATTTCTTTCCACACCATTTATCATTTGATATTACTATTGTAACTTCTCCATTTTCTGAAACAGTTATTGTTCCATTATCGGGTAGTTTTCCATTCATAGGTATTGAATCTCCTACAAATTGTCCATCTTCTATTGTATATGTCTTTTCCTCTATTGGACCCGTTGTATTATATATTTGTCTATCTTTTGCCCCTTTTATTAAATTTTCTCCAGTTGCTCTGAATCCTTCTTTATCAGCTTCTTCTACTACATTTATTACTCTAGGTACTGCAATTATTAATATGATTGCTAATACAACTATTACCGCTAGTAACTCAATTAATGTAAATCCTTTTCTTTTTATCTTCTTCAGCATATAGCCCTCCCTTATTGTATAACTTAAAAAAGATAGATTTTTAATCTATCTTATTCTTTGGCTCATATCTGTTATTGAATTGATTCTAAATATACTAGCATTTATTTCTAATTTATCTTTTCCGTCTTTAATATAATAAACTACTTTATATACTCTACTATCTTTATCTATCCATAACTTCGCAGATACATCTTCTTTTAATTCTATATCTTTTAATGCTCCATCATTTAAAATGGGTTTCATATCCTTAGGACTTACTTTAAAAGTATATACCTTATAATTTACTTCACCAATCTTTTCATCAAATAAGAATTCTATATTATTTCCTTTTGATATAGCTTCTAAATAAACATCCGGATTTGAATATAATGCACTTTCTATTTGCGTATATTTTCCTTCTTTACTTTCATAAATCTTTCCATCTATTACATAAATAGCTGTATCTTGAGATAACATTTCCATCCTTGGATCTACATTTGGCTCTTCAAGATTAGGCTCTTTAATTTCTACGGTAGGATCAACTACTTCTTCTTTTTTTACATCCTTATTAAATCTAACATCATTCTTACTAATATAATCAATCTTAAATTGAGTACCTTTATAATTATCAACTCTTACTATCTCAGAATAACTTTTTTCTTTATATGTACCATATATTCTAAGATCTAGTTGATAACTATCTATTTTATCTCCTGCTTTTGTATTTTCATAATATGAAACCATTTCTTTGTTTGTACAACCACTTAATATTAAAACCCCAATAATTGCTAAAAATAATTTCTTCATAATTCCTCCTAATTATATATTATCACATTATAAATATTTTGTTAATTCTTTTTATCAATAATATTTTTTTCTATATATTCAATATTTAATTTATTATTATTACTAACAACCTCTTCTTCTAGTTCTTCTTCTAAATTCTCCTTTGCTACTTTAGCAACATTACCACCAATATGAGCTACTTCAATATTTTCCGTTAATCCTTTTGGTTTCTTCTTTGCAGCAAGCAATTTAGTTGCTTCTTCAGAAAGGTCTGTTAATATTAATTCTATATTGTCCATATTATCTCTTAAAGATTCTTGTCTCAATCCTTTATATTCTTTGTATTCTTTAGATGTCATTCCTGACCATATTTTATATATCTCATTAGTTAAGATAGCAAATTCAACAGGTCCACTAATACCACCTTCATACCATAGATCGGTTAGTTGTTTTCTATCTTGTAATACTTTTATTCTCTTAGCAATCCATGCTTCATCAAAACCTTTTTTTCTATATATATCAATCGCTCTTTGAAGTGCTATTGAAGGATCATAAATTTCATCTATTCTTTCACTTCCAAGTTTTGCTAACCATTGTTTAAAAGGTTCTGCATTTTTGGAAGGAATTGATTGAATTATTCTAAACATTCCTTCTATATCCGTTACATCAGTTAAACGATATTTACCATCTTTAGCTTTTAATTTCAACTGGTCACATTTTGCGACCGTTTCATTTCCTTCATTTATTAGTCTTGATTTTAATACATTCCAATAATGCCTGGAATTTTCACTCTCCGTTAATATTCTAACAACATCAACAATACTAATATAATATTTTTCTTCTTCTTTGTTCCAAATAGTTCTTATTTCAATAATTTGATATAAAAAAATTTAAATAAACAAAAAACGACTTTTTGTAAAAAAAGTCGCTCTATTCAAATTATTTTTTTATGAATTATTCTAAAAATTCCTTCTATCTCCGTAACATCGGTCAAACGATATTTTCCACCTTCGGCTTTTAATTTCAAACCGTTACAATTTGTCACGGTTTCATTTCCGTCTTACCTCAAACGTTGTTTGACTTTCCTCAAATATCACACACATCTGTATTATAATACTTTCCATCCAAAGACTATAACTTCAATTGTCCGATTTTTTCGGACAACTCATTTTCTTCTTCTTTGTTCCAAATAGTTCTTATTTCTTCGCTATTTAAAATTATAATTTTTATTTATTAATCTTTCTTCTAAATTCTAAATCTGTTTTAATCATATCATCAAGTGTATATTTAGGAATCCATCCTAAAAGTTCTTTAGCTTTAGAGTTAGACGCTATTAACTTAGCGGGATCTCCTTCTCTTCTTTCTACTATTTCATAGTTTACTTTTCCATAAATGCTCGCAGCATCTATTACTTCTTTAACAGAATATCCATTATTAGATCCTAAATTAACTAATATAGATTTATTATTATTTAATATATATTTAGC
>CAZKBC010000090.1:0-3635 GCA_964551265.1 uncultured Muribaculaceae bacterium
AAGATATAGATGGTATTATTACTGATCTTCCAATTGAAACGATACTTAAAGATGAGATAAGTAAGATATTATTTGATAATACTACTGTTAAAAAGAAAAGAATATTAGTTAGAAAATTAAAGAAAAAAGGATTAGAAGAGAAGTTTATTAAAATGTTTATAAAACTACTTGAGTATATAGAACAGATATAATAAGGAGGAATATGAAATATTTTATTATTTATAGTATTATCTTTATTATAGTTTTTATATTGTATAGACTATATTTTATAATAAGAGAAAAATATAAATCAAAAACAAAGATATTAGAAATATTTTATTTAGAATCAAAATATAAATTAAAATTTAATAAAGATGATATGAACTCTTTATATACATATATATCAATTGTTAATTCTTTAATATTAACTTTAGCTTATTATATTTTTAATATGAATAATATTTTAATATGGCAAATTATTATAACTATAGTATCTGTATTTGTTTTAATATATACTTTTTATGCTATACTAGGTAATTATCTAAAAAATAAAAGGTGATTTATGAAGAAAAACACATTTTTACAAGGTGCAGTAGTTGCAACATCATCTATAATAATTAGTAAAATTATAGGTGTATTATATGTAATTTTATTATATCCAATGTTAGGAGAAAAAGGTGGAGCATTATATGGATATGCTTACTCTATATATTCTCTTTTTTTAGGTATATCTATAGCGGGTATTCCTTTTGCTATAAGTAAAATTACTAGTGAATATGATGCACTAGATTATGATTATGCTAAAGAAAAAGCTTATAAAATAGGAATAATATTTATTAGTACTTTAGGATTAATAGGATCTATTTTAATGTTTTTATTTGCAGAAAATATTGGTTATATATTTGTTGGAAATATAAAAGGAGGAAATACAATAGAAGATGTTGCACTTGTTGTAAGAGTATTAGCATCAGCTTTATTAGTAGTTCCGATACTTAGTGTTACAAGAGGATATTTACAAGGACATAAATTTATAACTCCAAGTTCTCATAGTCAAGTAATTGAACAAATAGCAAGAGTAATATTTTTAATTGTTGGAATATATTTATCTCTATATGTATTTAAAATAGGGTTAACTAATTCAGTAGGTGTTGCGGTATTTGGAGCTACATTTGGAGCTATATGTGCATATATATATTTATATTTAAAAATTAAAAAAAGAAATTTAAATAAAGTAGTATCTAAGATTAAAGAAGAAGAAAGAAAGATAACTGCAAAACATATTATAAAAACAATTATAATATACTCTATACCTTTTGTTTTAATCGATCTAGTAAGATCTGGTTATACTTTTTTAGATTTATCTAACGTAAATAAAACAATGGTATCTTTAGGATATAAGTTAAGTGAAGCAGAATCTGTTACTAGCATTATATCTACTTGGGGCGCTAAATTAGAATCTATAATATATTCTGTATCGGTTGGAATAATAGTTAGTATGGTGCCTTTTATAACTAGTAGTTATGCAATAGGAGATAAAGAAGATGTTAGAAAAAAAATTAATACAAGTATTCAAGCTTTATTAATCGTAGTAGTACCTTTAGTATTTATGTTATCTATATTATCTTTACCTATATGGAATGTATTTTATGGATATAATGTAAGTGCTTCATTGATATTTAAAGTACTTATTATTACAACTATATTTGTAGCACTCTATAATTTATCTTGTTCTATATTAAATTGTATATCTTTATCAAAGATAGTTATAGTATCTGCTGTTATTGGATTAATAATAAAATTAACATTTAATGTTCCTTTAATGAATATGATGAATTATATTGGATTTCATCCAGCATATGGTATTACAATATCATCTATAATAGCATTTGGAACTTCTTCTTTAATAAATTTTTATTTTATTAAGAAAAAAATAAATATTAATTATAAAGAATCATTTGATACAATAGGTAAAATAATTATTTCAACTACTGTTATGATTTTTACAATGTTATTTCTTCAATTTGTTATTCCAATTGATACTCATAGTAGATCATTATCTTTTGTTATATCTGGTATATATGCTATAATAGGAGCTGTTGTATATTTAATTATAATGATTCAAAATAATACAATATATGAAGTATTTGGAAGAGATATTTTTATAAAAATAAAAAATAAGTTTATAAAGAGAGTATAGTATGCATTATGAGATTAAGATTAATGATTTTGAAGGACCTTTAGATTTATTATTACATTTAATTAAGAAATCTAATATAGATATATATGAGATAAATTTAGTCGATATTGCTAATCAATATTTAGAATATATAAATAAGATGGAAGAATTAAATTTAGATGTAGCATCTGAATACTTAGTAGTAGCTGCTGAATTAATTGAATTAAAATCTAGAGCACTTTTACCTAATATAGAAGTAGAAGATGATATATATGAAGAAGATCCTAAAGATAGTTTAATAAATAGATTAGTAGAATATAAAAAATATAAAGAAATATCAGAGTCTTTTAGAGATTTAGAAGAAAAAAGAAAAGAAATATTTACAAAGATACCATCTAATTATGATCAGTATATAGAAGGTTTATTAATTAAGAACTCTAATCTTAATATTAATGATTTATTATCAATAATGAATAAATTTATAGATAGAAAAGATTTAGAAAAACCTCTTAAAACAACAGTTACTAATAGAGAGTATTCTGTAAGAGATAGAATATCTAAAATAAAAGAGATATTAAAGGATAAGAAAAAAATTACATTAAATGAGTTAATAGAGATTAAAGAGAAATCATATATTGTAGTAACCTTTTTATCTATATTAGAGATGGCAAAGAATAATGAGATTGATATAAGACAAGATAATAATTTTAATAATATAATTATTTCTTTAAAGGGTGTAATATGAAAGCAATATTAGAAGGTTTATTATTTATAGTGGGTGATGATGGTATTACTATAGATCAAATAGAAAGAGTTTTAAACATTAGTGAAGAAGACGTTAAAAGATTGATATTAGATTTAAAAGAAGATTATCAAAAAGAAGATAGAGGTTTAAGAATAGATTATCTAGGTAATTCTTTAAAACTTACTACTAAAAATGAACATAAAGAATATTATAAAAAACTAATAGAAGAAAGTGATAATGTGCTTTCTGTTCAAGCTTTAGAGGTACTTGCAATAGTAGCATATAATCAACCAGTTACTAGACTTGAAGTTGAAACAATAAGAGGAATTAATAGTGTTAGTTTAATAAAAAGGTTAGTATCTAAAGGATTATTAAAAGAGAGTGGAAGAAAAGATTCTATAGGAAATCCTATACTATATAAAACGACTAATGAATTTTTAGATTACTTTGGATTAGAATCAATTGAAGAATTACCTAAAGTAAATGATTCTAATGATATTAAAGAAGAGACTGATCTATTTACATCAAAGTATAAAGAAGCATAAAAGTGTTTTACAAAGCAAAAAATTATGATATAATCTTTTTGTTCGCTCGTATGGCGGAATTGGTAGACGCGATAGACTCAAAATCTATTTCTTGAAAGAGAGTTTCGGTTCAAGTCCGAATACGAGCACCATAAATATGGCGAGATAGCTCAGCTGGCTAGAGCGATCGGTTCATACCCGATAGGTCGGG
>CAZKBC010000091.1:0-3579 GCA_964551265.1 uncultured Muribaculaceae bacterium
TATTGCTTTTTATTTTACTTTTTTGGTATCACATCATTTACAATTATACATTTATGATATTGATTTTAATCTTTTTATTCCCCATTTATTTAAAATATTATCAAGTAATATATTTATCATAAATAGGAATAAACTAATACCTATAGTTATTGATGTAAATGATATATCATTAAATCCTTTTATAAATTGAGATACAGAAGTTAATACAATAAATAAGAACATTGGTCCCATAATGGTTATAAATGAACTTAAGCTTTGTTTTACTACTACTTGATCGTTTATAGCGTCCATCTTAGGAAATTTTAAATTTATTATAATACCAAATTTAGCTATTACTATTGAATATATTGATACAAATAATATCAATAATAATGATTCTATTAATAGTAATTTAAATGATATTGTTAGTATTATAATGGATATTAATGAAGAAGGTATTACTATTAATAAACTAAATAATATCTTTGAATAAATAATATCTTTTTCTTTTATTGGTAAACTTTTTAGTATCCAAAACTTAGGTCCTTCTATTGATATAGAGCTTGCTGTAATGTTAGTCATTCCTACAACAAATAATATAAATAAGAGTATTAATATAGATGGAGATAAGTTTATAGGTATTCCTATTGCTTTTATTATTTCTTCTTTTGAATAAAATATAGAAGCTATAGACGCTAATAACATTAATACTATACCAAATGAAGAGTTTAATAAATATATTGGAGAAGATACAAATTTTCTTCCTTCTTTTATTAATAATGATTTGGTTATAGATGAAGACACTAATTTCTTTTGAACTCTATTTTTATTTAAAGTGGATTCGTTTGATTTAGATATTATTCTCATATAACTATTTTTTATTACTATTATAAATATGTATATAAATATTATGTTAATAATTATATAGAATATAAAAGATAAAATATTACCGTTAAATAAAGCTTCTCTAAGTAAATATGTAGGATATGAAATATACTTCATTATATTATCTATAGTATTACTATTTGATACAACTGCTTTTAATGCATTATTCATATTCATTTGGATAAAGAATATTAAAAAGAATAGAATAAAAGATAGTACTATTTCCATAATATTCTTTTTATTAGATTTTGGTAAGAATCTTGCTATTATGTATCCAAAAAAAGATCCAATTACTGTTGGAATAATGGGTATAATAAATATTGATAATATTGATAATATTATAAAAGTAATAGTAATAGGGGCTTTTATGATATATACAACTATACTAGGTATAATTATTATAGATGATATTATAAAACTTATTATATACATATCTAATACTTTAGCTAATAATATTTCTTTAATTTTTATAGGTAAAGACAATAATAAATCTTTATCTTTTGAATCATATAGATTGTTTTTTGAAGTTCTCATAGTAGAAATAAATACTAAAACAGAAGCAAGGCTTATATATATTGATAAATATAATGGCATCATATTTATCTTACTAAAACTATCCGCAAGCATATATGAAGAAAATCCCATAGAAAACATTATTGATATTGATACATATATTATTAGTAAGATAATACCAGCTTTTTTAATAGTGCTTTTTTTCATAAATTTATTAATACCAAATATATTATATAAACTTACCTTTAATATTTGAAATGTCTTATTCATTGTTTAACTCCAAGAATAATGATTCTAAACTCTCATGACCAATAATCTTAGATGTTTTTCCTTCTAATACTAGTTTCCCTTCTTTTATTATTCCTACTCTATCACATAGTTTTTCAACTACTTCAAGTACATGAGATGAGAAAAATACAGATGCTCCTTCTTTACACATTTCTTTCATTATTGTTTTTAAAGTAAATGCTGCTTTAGGATCTAAACCTACAAAAGGTTCATCTAACACTAATAATTTAGGTTTATGTATAAGAGCAGATATTATTACTAATTTTTGTTTCATACCATGTGAATAAGTAGATATTAAATCTACTAAATTATCTTTTAATTTAAAAATTTCAGAATATTTATCAATTAACTCTTGTCTTTCTTTTATAGGTATTTCAAACATATCTCCAATAAAGTTTAAATATTGAATACCTGTTAAAGCATCATATATATCTGGATTATCAGGAATATACGCTAGTAATCTTTTACAAGCTATGGGATCTTCTTTTAAAGATATACCATCTATATATATATTTCCTTCTTCAAACTCTATAATACCTACTATTGACTTAATAGTAGTGGTTTTTCCTGCTCCATTATGTCCAATAAATCCATATATTTCTCCTGATTTAACTTCTAAAGATAAACCATCAACAGCTTTCTTTTTATTATTACCATAAGTTTTAGATAAACTCTCTATTTTTAACATAAATCCTCCGATAAAATTATAGCACAAAAAAAAGAAAACATTTCGTTTTCTAATTAATCCAATTGCTATATCCTTCATACATATTATATATATTCTTATAACCTTTATCTATTAATTGTTTAGATACTATATTACTTCTATTTTCACCTCTACAATATATTAATATCTTGCTATATTCTTTAGAATCTATAAGTTTCTCAATATCATCTATCTCAGTATGAGGAATATTGATTGATCCTTCTATATGAGAAATATCATATTCTTCTTTGGTTCTAACACCTAATAGCAGTATTTCTTTTTCTTTATCAATTATATCTTTAGCTTCTATATTATTAATTTTCATAATATTATTACCACATCCTGTAAACAAAATTAATATAAATAACAATAATATTTTTTTCATATTATTTCTTCTTTTTAAAAATAAAGAATGCTCCACCTACTAATACTATTACTAAGAACATCATAATAATTGCATTACTAGAAGAAACTTCAGTTATATCATATTTTTTATCTTTTATTATTTTTCCAACTACATCAATATTATCTTGATTCTCAAATTGACCTAATATTGAACTTTTTATTTCTTTTTCTATACCACTATAAAATCCAGAGAAGGTTTTTTCTCCAATTACTATATAAGGAACACTAGTAACATTTTGATTTAGTTCTTTTGAAACATCGCTCATTAAATTACTATTGCTTCTACTTTTAGATACTTCGATTTCTATTAATTCAAAATTATCAGCATAATCTACTTCTAATTCTTTAAAATATTTCTTAGCATCCTCACAATGAGGGCAACCTATTTGCCAAAATAAATATACTTTTACTTCTTCTTTTGCTTTTACTACAAAGGGAATAAATAATAGTAGTAATATTAATATTTTATTTATAATGTTAACTTTTTTCATGTTTTCTCCTTAGGACAAAATAAAATTTATTCACTAAATAAGTATAATTTATTATAGATTAATAGTCAAATAAAAAACATACTAAGTATGTTTTATTTTACAATGGCGCGCCCAGTAGGAGTTGAACCCACAACCTTTTGGTCCGTAGCCAAACGCTCTATCCAATTGAGCTATGGGCGCATAAATACTTGTTAATATTAACATATTATTGTAGTTTTATCAATAAAAAAAACTAATATACATTAGCTTTTTTAGTTCTTATGGTGGCTCCGATTGGAATCGAACCAACGACACGAGGATTTTCAGTCCTCT
>CAZKBC010000092.1:0-3472 GCA_964551265.1 uncultured Muribaculaceae bacterium
GTAAAGATATGAGATTAAATGAAAAAGATACAAAATATCTATTATCTTTTATATCTGAAAAAAGTTTAAACCAAAAGATTAAGATTATTAATAGATTGAAAAAAGAACCCCTTCAATATGTTTTAAACACCACAAATTTTTATGGTTATGATTATTATGTTAATAAAAACGTATTAATTCCAAGATTTGAAACCGAAGAATTAGTAGAAAATACAATAAAAATAATAAAAGAAAGATTTAACTGTGGTGCTAAATTATTAGATTTAGGTACTGGATCAGGATGTATTGGAATAACAATAAAAAAAATAATACCTAGTATTGATGTTACCTTATCTGATATCAGTAATAAGGCTCTAATAGTTGCAAGAAAAAACATTAAAGATTTAGATATAAACATAATCCAAGGTAATCTTTTGAAACCATTTATAAAAAACCAAATCAAATTTAATATAATAATCAGCAATCCTCCATATATTTCAATTAAAGATTCAATTGATGAAAAAGTAAAAAATAATGAACCGCATATTGCTTTATATGCTAAAGATAATGGTACATACTATTATGAAGAAATATTAAAAGATATTAATAAAGTACTAGAAAAGGAATTTTTAATAGCTTTTGAAATAGGAATGAATCAAAAAAAAGAAATTAATATATTAATTAATAAGTACCTTTCTAACGTAAAAATAACATTTAAAAAAGATCTACAAGGAAGAGATAGAATGGTGTTTATACAAAACTTGACAAAAAAAGAAAAAGATGTATAATAACAACCATCTTATTCAAAAAGGGGGATTTTATGAATAATAAATTTAAATCATTAGCATTAGCAACATTAATGATATTGGGAATGAAGAGTGTATCAAAACTTCCAATAGCAAGCGCAGAAGGGTTAAATAGACAAATGACCGTTACTACTCAAAACAATTTACAAAGAGAGTATTCTCCTGAAGTTATTAAATTGTACAACGCATATTTACAAGGAATAGAATTACAAAACCAAATGCATCCAGAGTCTCCTCAAAGTTTAATTTATGGTATTGAAGTAGCGGATCAAGCATATAATATGTGGAATATGAGATTTCCATTTGAGGATGGACTATCACAAGCGCAACTTGACGATAGAATAATAGATGTAAACTGTTTTTCTATGGATACTATTTTTAATGCAGTTTTATTTAATATAGTAGATGGATATCCGTCTACAAAGGTTGATGATCCTTACGATCGTCAGTATTTACTAAACGCAGAACAACTTGCAAAAGAAATGTGGGCTAATCCAAGAAATATAGATTTATGGATTGAATGCATAAAATCAATTAAAGATATGGATAGAAATTCAAATAGTCCAAATTTAGAATATTTAAAAAGTAATATACTACTTGGAGCGAAAGGTTTCATTGATGTAAGATATGTTTATGAACAACCAAATAGCAACAGAATTTTTCCGGTGTTAGCTTATGGAAAAATAGAAACAAATAAAGAAGGTCTAACAGAAGAAGTTTTATTTCACTCAAACGATTCAAGTGGTTCAACTTTTTCTCAAATATCAGAATATGGTAATTATTGGTCTTATGATTCAAAAGGGGAAAAAGTATTTACAGAATTTACACAACAAGAGCTACTAAATATTGGAGCAATACGCTATGGATTGTATCAAGAATTTGAAGAAGCACATTTAAGTTCAGTAGACGCATTAGGGACTATAATTAGAGCAAACGCAAAGACATTATCAAAATAGTCATTTAAAACATACTTACGTATGTTTTTTTTGTAAATAAACATTAAATTTATACAAAACTTGACAAATATAAAAATATGTGTATAATATAGCGCATCAATTAAAAAGGGGGAATTAGTTGTGAAAGATGTAAAAGAAAATTTAGAAAGAGTTGTTAAATATACAAGAGATGGATTTAATTTCATCACTTTATATTTTGCAAAAAATGGAAGTTCTAAGATAATAAACGAAAAAGACTTAGAAAAAATCACTTATAAGGGATACGAAGACGTAAAGAATATAGGTAATAGAGTTGAATCAGAAATGATGAAAATAAAAGCTATTACTAAAAACGAAAATGATCCTAAGCTTTATGTTTCATATTGTTTAAAGGACACAGATAATTATTATGTAATATATAATGAATCAAAAGATAATGAAGAAAAACTTAGAGCGATAAAATCAAATCAAGATAAACAAGAAAAGAAAGAATTAAAAGTAAAAGAAACAAAAAAATCAAATATAAAAAAATTCTTAGCAGTTGGATGTGGTGCAGTTGTAGTTTTAGGACTATTATGTACTAATATCGGAAAAGATAAAAATAATTCAAAACCAAAATTAATATCAACCGATACTAATCAATTTGTACAATTTGCTGAAGAACCAATATTTACTGCAACTGAAGAACCAAAATTCACTGCAACCGAAAGACCAACATTTAGACCAATACCAGAATCATTAAGAGTAAATGTACCTGTAGCAACTCCTGTTCAAACTCAAATTCCAATAGTGGTTTTGCAACCTGAATCGGTTCCAACCCAAAGACCAATGGTAATTGTTCAACCGGAAATAGTTACAAATGATCAAGAAGAACTTTTAGCGGTTCAAAAAATTCGTGCAGCTTTAAATGAAGCTGCAAGAATAGACTCGCAATCCGGAACACCAAATAATACAAACTCTTTATATAGTGACGAGTCAATTGTAAATTCAATTAAATTAGTAAATAATGATTTTAGTTTCTTATCAATTGATGACTCAACAAGATATGACAAATTATCTCAATCAATGAATGTTTATAAGGCTATACAATCGGCATATTTAATATATGATCAAGACGGGGCAAGAATATCAGATTATATAAAAGACCCGCAAAGAAGAAACAAAATAGCTTTTGTAGAAAATCAGGCAAAAGAATTTGTCGGAAATAAAAAAGGTAATGATGGAGTAATGCCAATTGTTCAAACATTTGATGAAAACGATTCAATTGGTGACCTCATAATATCTGGGTATATAAATACTATAAGATTATTTAGTACTCAACCAGCGGAAAAAGAAAGAATACAAGAAGCAGTTAATGAGATAGAAAACATGAATAGAGTATTTGATGACTGTGCTGGAAAAGCAAGACAAAGATAATAAATAGACATCCTTATGTAAATGGGTGTCTTTTTTATTTGACAAGATATATTTTAAAGATTAAGATTAAATTAAGGAGATAATGATGATAAATTCAAATGATGTATTAAAAAAATCTTATAAAGAAGGATATGCAGTACCCCAATTCAATATTACTAATCTTGAATGGGTTAGATTTATAATGGAAAAATGTGAGGAGTTAAAATCACCTGTTATATTAGGAGCTAGTGAAGGAGCCATTAAATATATGGGTGGATACAACGTAGTATATTCTTTAGTTAAGTCAATGATTAAAGATTTAAATATTAGTGTTCCTGTTGTTCTTCACTTAGATCA
>CAZKBC010000093.1:0-3452 GCA_964551265.1 uncultured Muribaculaceae bacterium
CTGAAGATAAAAGTTCTGTTATTGCGTATCTATCATCAGGAATATTTCCTAAAATTGGAATTAGAACTGCAAATAAGATAGTAAATACTTTAGGAGAGAATGCACTAGATATAATATTAGAAAACTATCAATCATTACTTATGATTCCTAGTATGAGTGAGAAAAAAGCTAAAGATATATATGATGTTTTAAAAAATGAAAAGATGGGTTATAAAGTTATATTATATCTACAAGAATTAGGCTTTTCTTTTAATCAATCTAGTAAGATATATAAGAAGTATTTAAATGATACTTATAATGTGGTTGAAGAAAACATATATAGAATAATAGATGATATTAAGGATATTAACTATAAATTAGTTGATTCTATTGCACTATCAAAAAATATAGAGAAATTAGATGAAAGAAGAATAATAGCAAGTATTATTTATTCTATTAATGATTTATGCTTTAATACAGGAAACACTTATTCTTTATTAGAAGATTTATATTTAAAAGTAATTAATACTATAGATTGTAATATAGATATGGATTCAATTAAGGAATATTTATTAAAGATGGTCGATAATAATCAAATAATAATAGAAGAAGATAGATATTATTTAAAGAAGTATTATGATATGGAAGTAAGAGTATCTAATAAGATAAATTATTTATTAAATAAAAAGAACGATAAGATTAAAAATGTAGATAATACTATAGGTTTACTTGAAGAGTTATTTACTATTAAATATAATGATTTACAAAAGAAAGCAGTACTTAGTTCACTTGAAAATAATATAACAATAATAACTGGAGGACCGGGTACTGGAAAGACTACTATAATTAAGGCTATAGTAGAAGCTTATAAGAATATTAATGATTATACTATGGATGATTTAAATCAAAATATGGTTTTACTAGCGCCAACTGGTAGAGCATCAAAAAGAATTAGAGAAGCAACTGGATTTTATGCTTCTACTATTCATAAGTTTTTAAAATGGAATAAAGAAAATGATGAATTTAATGTAAATGAAAATAATAAGAGTTATGCTAAATTTATTATAATAGATGAAACTAGTATGATAGATATATTTTTACTTGATAATTTATTTAAAGGTTTATTTGATGATATAAAGATAATATTTGTAGGAGATTATAATCAATTACCTAGTGTTTTACCTGGTCAAGTATTAAAGGATATGATAGATAGTAAAGCAATAAATACTATAGAATTAAAAGAATTATATAGACAAAAAGAAGATTCTTTTATTATAAATTTAGCTCATGAAATTAATATTGGAAACTTAAGTAATGAAGCTTACCTTAAGAAAGCAGATTATAATTTTATTGAGTGTGATAGATATTCTATAGAAAGATTAATAATAGATATATGTAATAAATATAAAGAAAAAGGATATAAGGAAAAAGATATTCAAGTTCTAGCACCTATGTATAAAGGTATTAATGGAATTGATAATTTAAATTCTAAATTACAAGATGTATTTAATCCAAAGAAGAAACAATTAGAGATATCATATTTAAATAATATTTATAGAGAAAATGATAAGATATTACAAACAAAAAATATTCCGGATAGTGATATCTCTAATGGGGATATAGGTATTATTGAATCAATTGATATAGTAGATAATAAATTAATATTAGATTTTGATGGAGAGAAGTTAGAGTGTGCTAAACAAGATTTAGAGAATATAAAATTAGGATATTCAATTAGTATTCATAAAGCACAAGGTAGTGAATTTGATATAGTAATAATACCTATGGATACATCTTTTTCTAGGATGTTATATAAGAAATTAATTTATACTGCAGTAACAAGAGCTAAGAAGTATTTGTTATTAGTGGGAGAAAAAGAAGCTTTAATTAATTCAATTAATAATAAGGATGAACTAAATAGGTTTACAGGTTTAAAGAATAGACTATTTAAAAATAATTAATTTGTTGTATAATTAAATAGAATAGGGTAAGGTGAGTTTATGAATAAAACAAAGATAGTAGCAACTGTTGGTCCAGTAACATATACAAGGGAAATGATTAGAAAAATGTTACTAGCGGGTACAGATGTATTTAGAATTAATCTATCTCACTCTTCATATAAAGATTCTGAGAAGGTTTGTGCACATATAAGATCAGTTAATAGAGAACTTAATACTAGTGCTGGAATATTAATAGATACTAAAGGGCCTGAAGTAAGAATAGGAGATTTAACGTCTGATTTATATTTAGAAAAAGATGATGTTTTAACTTTATCTAATAGAGATTGTCATGGTGAATTTAATAATGTACATATTAGTTATAAAGATCTACATAAAGATGTTCATATTGGAGATAGAGTATTAATTAATGATGGATTAGTTGAATTAAAAGTAATGAATATTATAGATGAAGATATTAAATGTATTACTATAAATGGTGGAGTAATAAAAAGTCATAAGAAAGTTAATGTACCAGATTCACCTTTAAGTATAGACTTTTTATATAAAGAGAATAAAGAGGATATTGAACATGCTTCACAAGTAAATGCTGATTATATTGCGTTATCTTTTGTAAGGAACGCTAATGATGTATTAGATGTAAATGATATGCTTATATCTTTAAAGAATGAACATATGCAAATAATATCTAAGATTGAAAGTAAGAGTGCTTTAGATGATGTAGAAAACATTATTAAGGTAAGTGACGGCATAATGGTAGCAAGAGGAGACTTAGGGGTAGAGATACCCTTAGAATCGATTCCTAGCGTCCAAAAGAAGCTCGTTAAGCTTAGTTATACAAAAGGTAAGGTATGTATAGTGGCAACTGAAATGTTGACCTCTATGGAGAATAATCCTAGGCCTACCAGAGCAGAAGTATCTGATGTAGCAAATGCAATATTAGATGGTGCTGATGCTGTAATGTTATCTGGAGAAACTGCAGTAGGAAGTTATCCTGTAGAAACTATTGAAACAATGAATAGAATAATAGATAGTACAGAGTGTACTATGGATTATGATGAAATATTAATTAAACACACCATACATGATAATTTAGATGTAACTACAGTAATATCTCATAGTGTAGTAGATGCCGCTAATATGTTAGGAGCTAAAGCAATTGTAGCAACAACTATATCTGGATATACTGCAAGAAAGATCAGTTCTCATAGACCTTGCTGTCCAATATTAGCAACTACTCCAAAAAAAGAAACAGCAACATCTTTATCCCTAAACTGGGGAGTATTACCAATAGTTGTAAATAACTTTAAAACAACAGATGATATTGTAAAGAATGCAATAGGAATAGCAAAAGAAAAAATATCTATGGGTAAGAATGATAAGATAGTCATTACTGGAGGATTCCCAGTAGTTAAAAACAAATATACAAACTTCTTAAAAATAGAAGAAATAGATGATTAATTCATCTTTTTTTTATTGACTTTAGTTCTATATAATGTATAATAAGGTCTTATA
>CAZKBC010000094.1:0-345 GCA_964551265.1 uncultured Muribaculaceae bacterium
AGATTTATCTAGTCCTTTAAGAGATAGATTTGGAATAGTATCTAAATTAGAATATTATACTGAAGATGAATTATTTCAAATAATAAAAAGAACTAGTAGAGTATTAGAAATAAAAATTGAAGATGATGCTGCTAGAGAATTATCAAAAAGAAGTAGAGGAACTCCAAGAGTTGCTAATAGATTATTCAAAAGAGTAAGAGATTTTGCTCTTGTAATGGGTAATGGAAGCATAGATAAAAAGATTACTAAATTATCGTTAGAAAGATTAAAAGTAGATGAACTAGGTTTAGATAATACTGATAAACAATTACTAGAAGCTATAATTAATAAATTTAATGGAGGACC
>CAZKBC010000094.1:355-3389 GCA_964551265.1 uncultured Muribaculaceae bacterium
CAGTAGGAATTGATTCTTTAGCGTCTTCTATATCAGAAGAAGTATCTACAATAGAAGATGTATATGAACCATATTTATTAAAATTAGGTTTTATTAAAAGAACTAATAGGGGAAGAGTAGTAACTGATAAAGCATATGAACATTTAAATATAAAAGTAAAAGATAGATTGTTTTAGAGGTAAATATGAAAACTAGGGTTATGGTTGATATGGATGATGTAATAGTAACTGGAGGGTTTCTATATTTAATTAATGAATTTTTAGGTACTAATTATAAAGAAAAAGATTTTAAATCTTTTTATATGCAAGATATAATAGAAGATAAGAAAGCTTTTTTTAAGTATTTTATTACAAAGAATATGTATGATTATTGTAAACTACAAGATAATGCATATGAAGTATTAAAATACTTAAATGAAGAGTATGATATATTTATTGGAACTTCATACTTATTTAAAGAAATTCCTAAAGAATCAGGTAAAATATTAGTAGATAAATTTAATTATTTACAGGAAAAATTACCATTTATTAGTCCATATAAATATATATTCTTAGGAGATAAATCAGTGCTTGATTTTCCTATTAGAATAGATGATAAAGAAGAAAATTTAATAGGAGGTAAAAGAAAAATATTATTTACAGCATATCACAATATAAATATGCCTGATAATGAATTAAAGTTAAAAGGTATAGAAAGAGCAAATGATTGGTTAGATGTTAAAAGATTATTAAAAATTAGGAGGGTTTAAATATGAAAATAGAATTATTACCAAATTTATTTGTAAAAGAAGATGGAACATTTGATAAGGAGAAAGCCTTAAATTTATGTGGTAAAATAGCGGGTGTTTGTTATGATAAAGAAGGATTTAAACATTTAGAAAATGAACCAGTAGATAATACAAACAAAAGAATAGCTTTGACTCTAAATAATGGACATCATAGTGTGTATGATCATATAAATATAAGTTTAAATATTCAAAATATACCAAAAATACTTGCAATGGTTTTAAATAATGAACATCAATATACTACTAGTGAAAAATCTGCTAGGTATACACCAGTTGTAAAAGAAGAAGGTTCAATAATATCAAATGAAGAAGAAATGTTATATAACAAGTGGATTGAAATATTTAAAATTAAAATAAAAAATGATTATGGGTATATATATAACGATTCTAAAATACAAAAGTTATCGCAAGAAAATGCTAGATATTTAGTAACTGTATTTATGCCAACTCAAATGATATATACAACATCATTTAGACAAATAAATTATATTGCTTCATGGATGGATAAGTATGTTAAAGAATCTAGTGATAACCTTTTTGATAGCAAACTATCTTGTTTTATGCAAGATTTTGTTGAAGAAATAAAAGGACTAAATTTATTAGAAGATGCTTTAATGAAAAATGAAAAAGATAGAAGTATTTCTTTATTTGGAAAAGATTTGAATAAAAGGAATGAAATATTTAGTGATATATATCAAACTACATATAAAGGTTCTTTTGCGCAAATAGCACAAGCACAAAGACATAGAACTATAGATTATGAAATAGAATTATTAGAAAATAAAGAATATTTTGTACCACCAATAATAAAAGATGATACTATTCTTGTTCAAGAGTGGATTGATGATATGAATAAAGTTAAAGATGTTAATCCACAAGGAGAAATAGTAAATATATATGAAAACGGGAAATATGAAGACTTTATACTAAAATGTAAAGAAAGATTATGTTCTAGCGCTCAATTAGAAATTATGCTTCAAACTAAAGATACATTATTAAAATATAAAAAAGCATTAGAAGAATCAAATAATCCCCTTAAAGATAATATTAAATTATATTCAAAAGGAGCTAGATGTACATTCCCTGATTATACTTGCTTAAATGATTGTAATTTTAAAGAAGGAAAAATATTGACAAGAAAAATATAACTGATTAAATATCAGTTGTTTTTATGATATACTATAAATGTTTTGGAGAATATATGAAATTAGAAGATTTTGATTATGAATTAGATGATAAATTTATTGCGCAAACTCCTTTAAAGAATAGAGATGAATCTAAGTTATTAGTACTAGATAAAAGAAATGGAAATATTGAACATAAAACTTTTAAAGACATAATTGATTACATTAATAAGGATGATGTAATAGTAATGAATGATTCAAAAGTATTACCAGCTAGATTAATAGGAGAAAAAGTTGATACTAAAGCAGTAATAGAGATATTATTATTAAATAATATAGTAGGTAGTAACTGGGAATGTTTGGTAAAACCCGCTAAAAGAATAAGAGTTGGTACTACTGTTACTTTTTCCGATGTTTTAAAAGCAAAATGTATAGAAGAAAAAGAAGAAGGAATTAGAATATTTGAATTTATATATGAAGGAATATTTTATGAAATATTAGAAAAATTAGGAGAAATGCCACTTCCTCCATATATACATGAAAAATTAAAAGATAAGGATAGATATCAAACTGTATATGCTAAGAATCTAGGTAATGTATTAATAGATAAATTAAAAGAAAAGGGAATTAAGATATGTTTTATAACGCTTCATGTAGGATTAGGAACATTTAGACCAGTATCGATTAGTAATATAGAAGAACATAAGATGCATAGTGAATTTTATTCTATGAACAAAGAAACAGCTAATATCTTAAATAATACTAAAGGTAAAATAATAAGTATAGGTACTACAACTACAAGAACTTTAGAAACTATAATTAATAAGTATGATACATATATAGAATGTTCTGGTTGGACAGATATATTTATTTATCCTGGATATAAGTTTAAAGGAGTAGATGGATTAATTACTAATTTTCATTTACCAAAATCAACATTACTTATGTTGGTTTCTGCTTTTTCAAGTAAAGAATATATATTAAATGCTTATGAAGAAGCTAAGAAAAATAACTATAGATTTTTTTCATTTGGAGATGCAATGTTTATAAAATAGTGTATAATAATATAGAGGGTAATATGAAGATAAAATACAATTTAATTAAGCAAGATAATAATGCTAGA
>CAZKBC010000095.1:0-3287 GCA_964551265.1 uncultured Muribaculaceae bacterium
TCTTATTGCTTTTTATTTTACTTTTTTGGTATCACATCATTTACAATTATACATTATTTAATTTTCTTTACTTTTAAAATATAATGAGTAGTTGCTACTATTGATGACATTACTATAAAGTAATCTAAAACATTTAATTCAACATTAATTTTTATATTATCTTTTGTTACTGTATATAAATTATTATAGTCTTCAATAGCTTTTTGTAAATATTGTTGTCCATTAGAACATCTTAAATTAGTAAGAGGACAATGTCTAGAACATCCATCACAATGTTTATCTTTTAAATATTCATCTAATGTAATCTTATCTGTAGATACATCTTCTTGTATTATATTGTTTGTTTCTTTATATCCAAAAGGTTTAAGTAAGTACTTATAAAAGTTATTATTGAATATAGTTTTAATTCCAAATATTATCAATAATATAGATATTAATATATATGTATATTTCTTAAATATAGTATTTTTTATTTTTAACTTGTTTTCTAAAACTATTAAGATGGTTTTAAAATGGAATCCCAAATGAATTGATATTAATATAAACATTAAATATGAAGAAAAATGATGAATATCACTCCATAATATAGATGATTTTATATTTAAAAACACGAATATTTTATTGGAAATAATTAATGATGATATAAATAATAATATAAATACTAATAATAATAGTATATCTAATATAAAGCCTATTTTAATTTTTGAATTACTTGTTTTCCAATTTTTTATAGTATTAGCAATTATTTTATAATTAAATAGTTTATGTATTATAAATAATACAAATGTAATAACACCAATTAGTTCATGTAAGTTATTGTTTAAGAATACTATTCTCATTAATAGTATTATCAGTATAGTCATTATAAAATCTATTATATATTTCTTATTCATATTTTACTCCAAGTTAAATTATATCATATAAAAAGAATTGTATAAATACAATTCTTAATATTACAATGGTGGACCTTGTAGGACTCGAACCTACGACCGCCCGGTTATGAGCCGGATGCTCTAACCAACTGAGCTAAAGGTCCGCATCGACAAATTAAATAATAACATATTGTATTTTATTTATCAACCATTTTATTACAAAAGATAAAAAAAATAGACATTAATTAATGTCTACTCATTGAATTTAATAAATTTACTTTAAACATATCTTTTTCTTCATTTTCTTTTGAGATCATAACACCTTTATATGTTTTTAATTCAGATTTATGTCCTTCTAATAATAATTCTTCAGGAGTAATATTTTCAAGTAATACTATATTCTTATCTTCAAATACAGTATAATGTAATATCATTTCTCCGTGAACTTTAACAAACATATCATCAGTTGGTATTGTTAATTCATAATGCTTACTATTTTCTTTACTATTCTTTGATATTAATTTACCAATAAATACTCCACTTTTTAATGACTCATAATATTCAAATAATAATTTCTTATACGCTAACATATTATATTTCTTAACTGATTTTTCTTTCTTTTTGAAATCGTTCTCGTCTCTGTATTCGAATATAAAACCTTTCATATTTACCCCCTATTACCTCATTTGATGTCTAAATAATAGCATATTTTCTATAAAATGTCAAGTTAAGAAATAGTCTATGTAGTTTATCGTAAATATATTTTTTAAAATTTAGATAATTTACACTTATAAAACAGATATCAATTATTGTTTTACATTTACACATTCTAATATTTCTTTTATCTTATTAGTGTTTTCCCAAGGCGTATTTACATCTGTTCTTCCTGTATGACCATATGATGAATATGGTTTATATTCTATATTCATTAAATTTAATTCATTTATCATATTAGAGGGACTAAAATCAAATACTTTATTAATTACATCTAATAATTTATCTTCATCTATTATAGAAGTATTAAATGTATTAATAAATATGGATATTGGTTTAGATACTCCAATTGCATAAGATACTTCTATTTCACAGATATCCGCTAATTTAGATGCTACTATGTTCTTAGCAACATACCTAGCATAATAACTAGCACTTCTATCTACTTTAGTATAGTCCTTTCCACTAAAAGCTCCTCCTCCATGTCTAGAGTATCCTCCATAAGTATCTACTATTATTTTTCTTCCAGTTAAACCACTATCTCCTTTAGGACCTCCTATTACAAAGTTACCTGTTGGATTAATTAGTATCTTAGTATCCTTATCTATTAAATCTTTTATTTCAACATTTATAACGTTTTTAATAATATCTTCTTTAATTGTTTTAATATCTGGATCATGTTGAGTAGATATTAATATTGTATCTATTCTAATTGGTTTATTATTATCATATTCAACACTTACTTGAGTTTTACCATCAGGTCTTAAATAACTTAATATATTATTTACTCTTACATACTCTAATCTTTTAGCTAGTTTATGAGCTAAATATATAGGTAAAGGCATTAATGTTTCTGATTCATTACAAGCATAACCAAACATTAATCCTTGATCACCAGCTCCAATATTAGTTGATGTTAAACCTATTGCAATATCTTGTGATTGTTTATTAATATTAATTATAATATTGGCAGTATCAATATCAAATCCATTATCCTTGTTATAACCGATCTCTTTTATATTATCTTTAATTATCTTTTTTATATCGACTATTCCATTAGATGTTATTTCTCCAAATACTACTACTAAGTTATCTGATATACATGTTTCACAAGCTACTCTAGAATACTTATCTTGTTTTAAGTATTCATCTAATATTGCATCTGATATTCTATCACATATCTTATCTGGATGACCTATAGTAACTGATTCAGATGTAAATATTTTCCTCATTATTCCTCCTAAAAATTTGTATTTCTTATAATAAATATATTACTTCGATTAAATATATAATTAATATCTAACAACTTATTTATATTAATTAAATTTTTTCCCCATTACTTTCTTCATTTAATATCCTCAAAACTTCTTTTAATACATTTGATGCTTCTAATTTTGGATTCGAAGATATTTTGTTTATTTCCTTTTTGCAGTAATCTTTTAACTTATTCTCTTTTTCTTTATACGATAGTATTTGTTCTTTTAGCTTCATATTTTCAAATTTTGTCATATGTAACATTTCTACTGTTGCTTTCATATCTACTTTATCCTCTTCTCTCATTTATTATTCACTTTCTAATGCTTATTTAGCATATTTATAAATTGTTTATTGTTTTATTTTTTCTCTAATATTGCTTTAATCATATAAATCCTTTCCTATACCTTATTAAAAAAAATACTCTTGAAAACCCAAGAGTACTAT
>CAZKBC010000096.1:0-3232 GCA_964551265.1 uncultured Muribaculaceae bacterium
AATATTATTAAATTATATTGATTTTTTTATTCCTTCATTATTTGAAATATTATAATAGTCAATTTTGTTAAGCCCATTTTCATCTAATTTATATACAGTATCACAAACAGTTTCTATATACTTTCTATCATGTGAAACACTAATTATTGCTCCTGTAAATTTACTTAATACATCTCTTATTAGAGGGTTTGATAAAGGACTTAAATTTCTTGTTGGTTCATCTAATAATAAAACGTTACATTTATCAATCATTAGTTTTAATAATAATAATTTAGCTTTTTGGCCACCACTTAGTTCTTTTATTTTACCTGTACTTTCTTCACTAGTAAATTTCATGCTTCCTAATAAAGTTCTAACTTTTGTAATTTCATCTTTTTCGCCGCTGTTTACTAAAATGTTTAAGACGTTATCATCTTCATTTAAAAGTGATTCATAATTTTGCGGCATATATCCTAATTTAATATCAGTTCTATCTTTCGTAATATCATAAATATGTTTGAAAAGAGTAGTCTTACCACTTCCATTGTTTCCAATAATAACAATATGTTCAGGACCTGTAACATCTAGTTTAATATTGCTTGATAATAATTTATCTTCAACCTTTAATTCTTTTACTTCTAAAGACAAAACTTTCTTACCATTTGGTATACGAATATCATCTTCAAATTTGAAATTAATTCTTTCTTCTACATCAGGAACATCAAGGAATTCTTCTTTTTCCCTTTCATATCTTTTTTCTTGAGATTTTAATGATTTCATTTTTTTCTTTAAAAGTTGAGCTCCGTGAGGATCTGCTCTTGTAATTGTATCTTGTTGATATTCGACTTTATTAAATACTTGTCTAAATTGTTCCATTTGTTTTTCATAATCTGATTTTTGTTTTCTAGCAACTTGTTCTTGCTTTTCTAGAAGATTAAATCTTTTTTTAACATATTCTTTGTAACCAATTCTCTCAATTGTATATCTAAAGTCTTGTTTTCTTTTTATTTGTTCAAGATGAATAATTACATTGGCTGTATTTTCTAACAAAGTTTCATCGTGTGACACAAATATTACCGGTATATTTAGAGAAACTATAAATTCTTCTAACCATTTTAATGTTTCTAAGTCTAGGTCATTAGTAGGTTCATCTAGTAATAACAAATCAGGAGATAAACATAATATTTTTGCTATTTGAAGTTTAACTTTTTCTCCACCAGATAAATTGGAAATTATTTGGTCTTCATCAATCAATCTTGAGTCAAAATTTAACTTCGATAACTTAGAATAAAAAATAGCTAAATCATTGTATTTATTATAGTCAACTTCATCTTTCGGATTATCTTTAATATAGAATTCTGATATTGTATGGTTATTCCAATTTTTATCTAGATTTTGTTCTAAATATCCAATGATACCATTTTTTATTATACTACCTTCTATTAAACAAAAGTCTTTTATTAAACTATCATTATAAATAGCTTTTAATAGGGTAGTCTTACCATTTCCTTCTTCTCCAATAATAGCAACTTTATCTCCATCTTGAATACTAAAAGTAAAATTTCTTACAAGAAATCTCTCATCATTTTTTTTGATAATATTTAAATTCTTTATTTCTAACATAAAACCTCCTAATCGTAATTTATTTTTAAGATCTTTGAATTAACTTTTTCTAACAAATCTTTTTTACATACTTGTTTTTTCATATTATTGTTTTTAACAAGGGATTCAAATCTGCATCCTGTATGACAAACTGGCAAGAATGAACATTTTTTATTTAAACATTCTAAATATAAGTCTTCATATAAATAATTAGTTTTTAAAAACTTTTTCTTATAAACGTTTCCAATAATAAAGTCATCCCTTCCAACACCACTAACACATTTTACAATATTTCCGTTTGGTTCTATTACAAATCCATGTTTCATCTTTGATGTGCAGAATCCATCAAAGGAAAAGAAATCTTGCATTTTAAAACCCAAAGTATAAGCTTTCTTGTATAAATATAAATATTTTTTTACAAAATCGTCTTCTGTTATTCCGTTTTTTTCAATAAATATATTTGCATCAGTATGATTTACTGTTTTTGTTATTAATCCAAGAGATATTATTATTTTATCAACACCATATTTTTTTTTAATAAATTCTAATAAATCAGTAACTTTATTTATATTTGATTTATCATAATTTATTCTCAAATTAATTTTTTTTATCTTATCATAATTAACTATATAGTCTAAATTTTGAATTATCTCGTTAAAAGATCCGTTATTATTTTTTAATATTCTTCTTTTATTATGGATATCTTCTAATCCATCAACTGTTATTTGTAATCTTTTCCAATTATATTTAGATAATAGATCAACTTTATCCTTTGATAATAAGTAACCATTAGTAACTATACTTAATTTATAAGTAACTTTGTTTTGTTTAAATATTTTGATTAGTTTTGGTAAAAAATATGTAACCACATCCCAATTAATTGTTGGTTCTCCTCCGGTTATTTCAATATTAGTTTCTTTTATTTTATTGTTTATTATGTACTCATTAATAAAATTTAGAACTAGTTCAGATTTTTCTTTAGTCAATATATCTGAATCTATCCCAGATTGATAACAATAAGGACATTTGAAATTACATCCCGTTGTTGTAAGAATATGTAATCCAAGAAAATCACTATTATTCCATTCTTTCATAAAAGAATTTATATAATTATTTTTTTCATCATAATCATCATCAAAAATATATTCATTCTTTTTTAGATAATTTATTGTCTTTTTATCTTTTAAAGATTTTAAATCATATTTTTCTTTATTAAGTTTTACTACTCCCTTATTAAGGGTATTATATACAATAAAATTATCTTTTGATTTTACATGAAAAGTAAATGTACTCCATTTCATAATATCTCCTAACAATAAAAAAAGGAAGTTTGTTGACTTCCTTTAAGCTCTGGCAGAACAACAACTATCTTTATGAAAGTCCATTGTGCCTTTTATAAGTGATGTTTTCTTTGAACTGGCCTTTAATATTTGCATTCTTACCTCCTTTTAAGCTTAGTTTATAGGATTATATTTAAAAAGTCAATAATATTTAATATTCTTTTACTAAATTTAAAATATGCATTTATTATAATTACTTTTATAAAAATAAATAGATAAATTTAAATATTGGTAGTATAATTAATAATAGAGGGATATATGAATGAATTTAAAGAAATATGGGATAATAATCATAAGAAATACTTTAGTGG
>CAZKBC010000097.1:0-3145 GCA_964551265.1 uncultured Muribaculaceae bacterium
AATGTAACTAATGCTTGAGTACCATTTTTTACATCTAAATCATCATATTTAAGGTTACTAAATACTGGTAATGTCTTTTTTATAGAATATGAACCACTTAAATCCTCATGATAGTAATTAACTTTATCATAGTTAGGATGATTAATTGCTTTAAAGAATGCATTATTATTTTTTACAATAAATAGTAAATCATATGCATTATTTATCATCTTATTTAATTTATCTCTATAGTTTGGATAAAGGGCCGCTAATCTTTTTAATACTGCTTTTTCAAAAGATACATTTTGCGCAAATACCGTTCCTTTATCTCCTATATATTCACATAAGACTTTTGCCATATCTTCTCTACAATCTACATTTGGATTATCTGATAGGAACTCATAATGATCTTTATCTTTATCACACACTCCAGCTTCTTTTTCTATATGAAGAGAAAATTGGAATGGTGATTGTACATAACAAGTCTCCCCAGATAATCTTGGTAAAGGACAAGGAAATGTTTCAAAATCTAAATGATATATTGGATATTTAAGTTCATTTATCGCAATATTTATCTTATCTTTATCTATATATGGTTTATGAAACATAACCGAGTCTCTTTGTATTTTATGATTTTCTTTTTTTATCCAAGATTCTGGTATATCAAGTAATTTAATGTATCCTTCATTTATTACTTCTAATCCCTTATGTTTAGTACCATATTCATCTTCAAAATTAGCCCCACCCATATATGAAAGTGCCGAATTATATTTTGGAATAAAATCAAAACATATCTTACAATATTTACATTTTGAAGGAGACTTGTGATCACAAAAATCACCTAATGGAGTTGGTTTAGCGTTCATTTCAACTAAATACTTTTCAATAGATTCTTTATCATTAATTACATCTATTTGAATTTCTTTAGTTATAGTAGAAAAATCAAATATAGATATAATATCACTTGAATACTTTGGTTCATTATCTATATAAGTTCCATCAAATATATATTCATGATTTAGGACCGCTAAATAATAGTTAATATTATAATTTTTAGTATCATTTTCAATAAACATTCTTTGAACAGCTAAATCATAAATATATTTTCCATCTTTTCTTTTATCTTTAAGTTTTAATCTTCTTTTATTATAATCATCAATTGACATTTCTTTAGTTAAATCAAACCCCTTTAATTCTTCTTTTAAATGATATATTCCTTTATCATCTTTAAAAAATATTGGGAATTTTTCTTCGCCTCTATATCCAACAGATAAATCATCTATATATGATCTTGATGTAGTTGCTTTAACCTCTATAATATTTATTGTTCCATTATCATTATATATATCAACATAGCAAAGATATTTAACACCTTTTTCAATAAATTCAAATGATTTTTGATCTTGAGTCTTTTCTGCATAGATAGAAGTTCCCCCAAATACTTCTTCAACTTTTTGACCCGCCAACTCTTCTATTTTCTTATAATATGGCATCATTATTTCTAATTGTTCATCTTTAACATCTATTAAATCTTCTTCGTTACCTTCATCATCTATTTCATACATTTTATCAATTAATTCTATTTTCTTTTCTTCAATTTCTTCTTCTAAATAATCTGCATATGATATATCTGCATTTAATTTTTCTTTTTTTACTTCATCTAATGCTACATATCTAGGACATCTAGAATAATTAATAAATTTAGTTTTAGTGATAGCCATATTTCCTCCTTATTTAGTTTCGTACCAATTTTTACCATATGATACAGATACTTTAAGCGGTACACTTAATTTTATTATATTTTCCATAGTAGATACTACTATTTCTTCAACACGTTCTTTTTCTTCTTTTATTACATCAAATACAAGTTCATCGTGTATTTGAAGTATCATTTTACTTTTTATGTTTTCTTCTTTAAATTTATTATATATATCTACCATAGATTTCATAAGAATATCTGCACTACTTCCTTGTATTGGAGTATTAAGCGCTATTCTTTCACCACTTTTTCTTATTGCCATATTAGTATTATTTAATTCTTCTATTATTCTTTTTCTACCAGTTATTGTTTCTACATACCCTAATTTTTTAGCATTTTCTTTTGTATCTTCCATATATTTTTTTATACCAGGGAATGTCTCTAAATATTTATCTATAAACATTTTAGCTTCATTAATATCTACATCAAGGTTCTCTGATAATCCAAAACCACTTATTCCATATAAAATACCAAAGTTAACTGCTTTTGCTTTTCTTCTCATATCTGATGTTACTTCAAATTCTGATACATTAAATAAATCCATAGCGGTCTTAGTATGAATATCCATGTTTTGGTTAAAAGCTTCTATTAAATTTTCTTCTTTAGAGAAATGCGCAAATACTCTAAGTTCTATTTGAGAATAATCTACAGATAACAGTAAATCATTATCAGGTAAAAATGCTTTTCTAATTAATCTTCCATATTCATATCTAATGGGTATATTTTGAAGATTAGGTTCTATAGAAGATAGTCTTCCAGTTCTTGTTAATGTTTGAGTATATGTAGTATGAATCTTAGAATCTTCCATTACATAATTTTGAAGTCCTACTACATATGTTGTATATATTTTATTTAATAATTTATATTCTAATATTTTTTCTATGATAGGATATTTATCTTTATATCTAACTAAATATTCTTTATCTGTACTTCTCTTTTTATTTGATGGAATCTTTAATTTATCGAATAATACATCTCCAAGTTGTTTATATGAATTAATATTAAATTCAATTCCTGCATAGTTATAGATAGTTTTAGATAATAACTCTAATTTTATTATTACATCTTCTTCCATATCTTTTAATATATTCTTATCTACCTTTATACCAAGATATTCCATATCAAATAATACTCTAATTAGAGGCATTTCAAAATTATAAAATAATTCTTCATAATTATTTTTCTTTAATTCTTCATCAAATGAATTATGTGTTTCATAAATAAACTTAGCTTTTTTTACACATAATTCTTTAACTAATTCCATATCTATATTATTATTTTTACTTATTACTTCAAAGAAAGGCATATCATAACCAAATTGATTAGATAAATATACGATATCATCTTTAATATTATAGTTTAAGAGATAAGCCGCAATCATAGTATCAAAATTAACATCATTTAATT
>CAZKBC010000098.1:0-3130 GCA_964551265.1 uncultured Muribaculaceae bacterium
TTTTTTCTGAAGGAGACATTTCTCTTAAGTTTACTCCAACAGATACACCAAGCATTTCAAATATTTTTCCCATCCACTCTGCATTTCTCGTTGTTAAATATTCATTAACAGTAATAATATGAACTCCTTCACCACTTAAAGAATTTAAATATGCGGGCATTACAGTTGTTAATGTTTTTCCTTCACCTGTTTTCATTTCCGCTATATTTCCAAAATGGATTGCTATAGCACCCAATAATTGACAATAGAAAGGTTTCTCTCCAATTGCTCTATATGAAGCTTCTCTAGCGTTTGCAAAAGCTTCTGGGAGCAAATCCAAAAGAGATTCTCCTTTTTTATATCTTTCTTTTAATTCTATAGTTTTTTCTTTCATTTTTTTATCTGATAGCTTAGAATATTCTTCACTATATGATTCTATTTTATCCGCTAACTTTTCAAATTTACTTAATTCTTTATATTCATGATCAAATAATTGTTTTAATATGTTCATAATTCACCTCGCTAATATATTGTATCAAAAAAGAAGGAATAATTAAACCAATTTATCTATATATTCCTTAAATTTATATCCTCTTTCTTCAAAATCTTTGAATTGATCCCAAGAAGCTGAACCAGGACTCAATAATATAGTGTCTCCTTCTTTTGACAGTTCATAAGCTTTATTAGTTGCTTCTTCTAAATTAGTTAATTTAATACATTTAATATTTAATTGATCCATTTCGTTATTTATTCTGTTGGAATTTTCTCCATATGATACTACATATCTCACATTATTCAAATATTCTTTTAATTCTAAAAACGATTGCCCCCTATCTAGACCCCCTAATATTAAAATTATTGGATTATTAAATGATAATAAGGCTGTCTTAGTAGCTACTATATTTGTAGATTTAGAATCATTATATATATTTCTTTCTTTAATTGTTTTTACATATTCAATCCTATGTTCTACTCCTTTAAATTCTTTTAAAACTGATATAATATTTTCATTTTTTATATTTAATATCTTTGTAACAATTATAGAAGCCATAATATTTTCATAGTTATGCATTCCTTTAATTCTTATTTCACTTAAATTAATTATTTTTTCATTTAAATAATATATAGAGTCATTCTTTATATAACAATCACTAATGTTATTTTTTGAAAAATATTTTCTTTTTGGCTTTATATCTTTTGTTAAATCCATAGCATCTTTATCATCATAATTTAAAACCGCATACTCATTTTCTTTTTGATTATTAAATATTTTCTTCTTTATTTTCTTATAATTATCATATGAACCAACATGGTCTAAATGAGCTTCTGATAAATTAGTTAATACCGATATATTTGGATTAAATTTATCGACATTTAGTAATTGTTGAATAGAGACTTCCATAACAACTATATCTTTAGGTCTTACTTTTTCAACAAATGAAGATAATGGAAACCCAATGTTTCCAGTTAAATGAACGTTGTTGTATTCTTTCTTAAGAATTTCATATATAAGAGTTGTAGTAGTTGTTTTTCCATTACTTCCAGTTATTCCAATTATAGTTATATCTCTTGGCATTAATTGAAAGGCTAATTCAACTTCATTAATTACTGGAATATTTAGTTCTCTTGCTTTAACTATGTACTTGTGATCATCTTTTATTCCGGGATTCTTAATTAAATAATCAAAAGTATTATCTAACAAATCATCAGGATGACTCCCTAATATAACAGAAATATTTAATCTATGTAATTCTTCTATGTGTTCATTATCTTGTTCAATCTTTATATCATTGATTGTTATTTGGCAATTATGAGATGAAAGCAATTTTGCTGCTTCATAACCACTTCTTGCCATGCCTAATATTAATATTTTTTTATTATCAAACATATTTCCTCCAAAATTATTATATAATAATTAGTGTAAAATTTGTAGAATTATGACCTTTATAGGTAATTTTTTGATATAATAGTCATATTATTATAAATAGTATATAGAGAGGATGATTAAATGAGAATTATAGAAATAGGTCAAAGACAATTTGATGAGTTTGCTATAACTCATAAAAACAGAAACTTTTATCAAACGTCTCAATATGGAGAGTTTATGTCCAGAAATGGATATAAGGACCAATATGTTGCAATGATGGATTATGATGGGAAAATGGTTGCAGCTGCTTTAATATTGGTTCAAAGAGTCTTTCCTAATTTTAAAATTGCTTATTCTCCAAGGGGATTCTTGGTTGATTTTTATAATTTTGATTTAGTTGGTAATTTTGTGTCTTTATTAAAAGACTATTTAAAGAAAAAAAAGATTATTGCCTTAAAGATAGATCCCCCTATTGAATATATAAGTAGAGATAAGGATGGAAAACCAAACAATAATTCTAATAACAATTTAAACGTTATTAATTATTTAGGAAGTATTGGATTTAGACATACTGGTTTTAATTTGTATTTTGAAAATATGCTACCTAGATGGAATTCAGTAATAGAAAATATTACTGAACCACAAAATATCACTAATACCTTTGATTTAAGAACTAAAGAATATATTAAAGAAGCAGAAAGAAAAGGTATTATTGTTTATAAAGGTACTAAGGAAGATTTAAAAGTATTTTATGGGTTAATACCAAAAACAAAGAAGATAAATTATTATTATAAATTAATAAATATATTTTCAAACTTTGATATGATTGATATATTTTTTACTAAGATAGATCCTGAGTTGTTTCTAAAAAATAGTAAAAGTGTATATGAAAAAGAATTAATAAATAATTCTACAATTACTAATGAAATGCAAGCATCTGATAATAGGGCAGATATATTAAGCAAAAAGATGGAATCTGATAGATTACTAGGAATATATAAAAAAGAAGTGGTTTTAGCAACACAACTTTTTGATAAAAAGAGTTCTGTAGTATTATCCACTTCCGCTATTATTAAGTATGGTGATGAAATTTTCTTTTTTGCTAATGGAGTTGATGAAAAATATAAAGATTTTGGTCCAGATTATTTGTTAACAAGAGTATTAATTGAAGGGTTTGCAAAAATAGGATTCAAAAAATTTCATTTAAATGGTATATCTGGAGATTTTAATCCAAAGAATAAGTACTTTAATTTATTTGATTATAATAGAGGATTTAATTCTAAA
>CAZKBC010000099.1:0-3084 GCA_964551265.1 uncultured Muribaculaceae bacterium
AAAGAAATGAAAGATTATTTAGATTATATTAATATTACTTTAAGAGATCAACATATAGACTTTAAAGATAATATAGATAGAGATATATTTGGATATTACAATATAGATAATTATATATCTATTCAAGTATTATCTATTAGAAATGGTATTTTAATAGAAACAAATTCTAATATATATGAAATGATAGATTACGAAGAAGAAGAGTTTATATATTATATATCGATGTATTATAAAGATAATGTTAAACCTAAAGAGATATTTGTGCCTATTAATATCAATAAAGAATTAATAGAAAGTTATACTAATATTAAAACTATTAGTCCAATAAAAGGTAAGAAAAAACAATTATTAGATATGTCAGTTAATAACGCTAAGATATCATTAGAGAATGAAATAGAACTATTAAAGAGAAAGAATGATTCTATTGATGAAGCATTAGATGAGTTAAAAAATATACTAAATATTGAAAATGTAAATAGAATAGAAACATTCGATAATTCTCATTTGTTTGGAAGTTATTCAGTAAGTGGAATGGTAGTATTTACTTTAGGAAAGCCAGATAAGAAAGAGTATAGAAAGTATAAAATAGAGAGTGATGCTAAAGATGACTATAATATAATGAAAGAAGTTATCTATAGAAGGTATTACAGGGTCTTATTGGAGCATTTAGAGATTCCTAATCTAATTATAGTAGATGGTGGTAAAGCTCAAATAAGTGCCACAAAAGAGGTTTTAAATAGTTTAAATTTAAATATACCAATAATAGGATTAATTAAAGATGATAAACATAACACTAATAAGTTATTATATGAAAATAATATTATCGATATTAAAAAGAACTCTAATTTATTTCATTTACTTGAAAGAATCCAAGATGAAGTACATAACTTTACTATTAGTTATCATAAGAATATTAGATCAAAAGGATTAGTATCTAGTATATTAGATGATATACCTAAAATAGGAGAGAAAACTAAAAATAAGATATTATTGAAATATCCAGATTTAAATCAATTAAAAGAACTATCAATAGAAGAATTAAATAAAGATTTTAATAAAGAAGTATCAAAGAATATTTATAATTATTTCAATAAATTATAATAGATATTGTCTACATAATTTGACAATATCTTTTTTTTGTGTATAATAAGTGGCGTTATTAAAAAGGGGTAAATATGGCTGGTAAAAAACACTTAAATTTTTATATTGATGAAATAGATTCATTAATTAATGAAATAAACCAATCAGGTTTAGATGTTTTAGATGAGAATAAAGCACAATATTATGTTCAAATGCTTAATTATTATAAAAAAAGATGGGTTAATGATGTGTTATCTGATAAAAGTGGTCCAAATCTTTTATCAAAAGCTAGCATAATATATCCCGTTGTAGAAATCCAATTAGGTTTTAGAAAATATATGAGTGAAATTGGAAAAGAAAAATTAAGAGATAAATATTCAAATGAAGCAATTACTATGTTTGAAACATTATTAAACAAGGATATTCAAAACGATAAAGATTATGAAAATTCAATGAAAATGATGTTAGATTTAAAAGATCATATAGAATATAATCCTTCAAAATATAATGACATTAAAGATCAACTATCAGACTATGTTTACAGATTATTTAAAAAAAATATTATTAATAATGATAAAGATTGTTCTTATATAGATTCTTCAGTTTTTTCTATTATTAAATCTAAGATTATTGAAGAAGCAAAAGATATTGCAAATCAAAATTATGAATCTAAAGAACAAAAAGAAATTCAAAATGAAATAAGAATGTATATTACGCTTAATGATTTAGACTATGAATATAAAATAAAACCACTATTAAAATATATTCTTTCAATTAATGAAACTGCAACAGTTGAATTAGATGAAGAAGAAATTATAATTAATGATTATGAAAAATTTTACGAAGAAATATTAAAAGAATTAGAAGATATTAAAATAGATAATTATGGATTATATACATACTCATTATTGTATATCTATTATTCAAAAAAGGATTCAATTGATAATGCAGAGTTCTATTCTAGTTTAAAAGAAGTAAAACAAGACTTATTAAAATATAAATATTCAAGAGAAAACAATACTAATTTTACTAAAAAACAATTAATTATTAAAAAAATAAATGATTCAAACAAAGTAGTTGATAATTCTGTTTTTGATAATTATAGATTTAAATCTGATTTTGAAAAAATCGTATTAAAACAATATCTTAGTTTTGAGAACTATAAAACATTTTTAGTAAATGGTAATGATAATTTTCAAAAAGAATTTAGAAGTGATAATAAAAATAATTTACTTGAAAAATTATATACAGACAATAAGAACAACATAATATTATTTACTGATTTAATATTAAATGGTTTTTATGATGATAGTATATTGGTAAAAGAAGATAAAGAAGCAATACTTACAGAAATGGGAAAAATTGTTGAAAGCGAAGAAGATCCGAGTTCATTATGGAAGTTAAATAGTTATATTAGATTACTTTTTGGAAAAAATCCAAGTTATATAAATTTAATCAGTAAGGATAAAAATTTTTCCACAAAATTTAATTGTAATATAAGTTACCTTTATGATGAAAATGTTGACTTAATAAATAATTTCTATTCAAATATGATTTTATTAAATCCAATAAAATCTTTTGATGAATTTGAAAAAGAATTTAAAAGGCAATTACTAGAAACACTTAATGTTTTATCGCAAAATAAAGGGGCATCATTTCAAATAAGTCCTTATAATATTTATGAATATAAGAAAATAATAAAAGATAATATGAATAATTCATATAATAATAATAATATTTATAGTAAAGACAATGTTTTTAATCCATATTTTAAAGATTTTTTATTAATTAATGAAAGTTATACATATAGACAAAATCCATTAAAATCTAGTATAAAAATAAAACAATTAAAATCAATATCTTCTACTAATATCTAATATATATAATATTTACAATTTTATGATTGAATGTATAATAATGTCCAGCAATTAAAAGGGGGTGGAACTAATGAGATTAAATAGTATGTCAGATGAAGAACTAAGAATATCTAAAATAGAAAATATT
>CAZKBC010000100.1:0-3038 GCA_964551265.1 uncultured Muribaculaceae bacterium
TGTTAATTGTATTAATGATGTTAATTATGGAAAAGATAAAAATTATTTTGAATTGAGTGTGTTAAGCAAGGGTAAAGAAATTGTAAAAAATAATATAACTGGTGATTATCACATTTATGATAAAACTAGAGGATCTAGTTTTGGTTTTGATGTTAGAGATGGAAGTATGTATACTTATAATCCAGATACTGATCAATACTATAAATATAATGAAAATTTAAGTATAAGAATAAAATAATATTTATATTGCTTCATGTTTGGTAGTATTGATTATCTTAAATTTCATCAGATTGTTCAGCTAACAAATATATTTACTACTACTCTTCTATATATATACATTTCAAATATCTTCCTTCACCAATATAACTAATCGGTTTTGATACGATTCCTTCTTTTATTAATTCTTCATTTACTAAACCAAATATTATATGCCATATTTCATTTGCAGTATCTTTGTAAGGTACTTCATTAATATTCGGTGTTATATTAATATTAATTATATTTAAAAATATATTTTTTATATCCTCATAAATCAAATTCATTAATTCTTTAGAAAATTTCAAGTGCTCTTTTTTCTTTATTATTGGTACATTTATGATATTATCTTTATAATAATCAAGCTTATTTAACAAATCTATTGCAACCTTATCTATATCGTTATTTAAAACAGTATTTTCTAACTTTTTTTTAAAAATCTCTTCATCTTCATAGTTCAATTTATAAAAATTATCTATATCTTTTGATAATATTAAATTCATTTGTTTTAATCTAAAATATCTAAAGAAATCATTTCTAAATCCATTAGTATCTCCAAAACTATTAAAGGTAATTTTTCCACAATTATATCTATTATTACTACATAATAACTTATTACTATAATTATCTATAAATTCACTCTTTTCATATCCAATAATAATATAATTTCTATTACCAATATTATTCTTATTATTTGTTATAACATCTTTATCTACTAAATAATCAAATGCATAGTTATCAAATACATCATTACATACCAAATGATATAATGTTTCTTTATCATAATTTAGTTCATTTAGAGAGGTTTTTAATTTATAAGTAATATTAATGATATATTTATTTATTAATTCAGTTAACAACTTTATATCATCTTCATAAAAAGTAGGAAAATTAACTTTTAATTTACCATCTTTTTCAGTTAAAGCATCAATTAAAATCAATCCATCGATTATTGATTTAATCTCTTCTTTAGTTAAATTCATAAGAACATATAAGTCATCAATGCTGTATTTATAAGGTGATTTACCAATATATTTAATAATATCCTTAGCACTTTTTCTATCAAGATAAAATGAAGGATTATATTTATCATACTCACCTAATTCATTAAAATAATATATATCCATACTATCACCTATTCTAATTATACATTGTATTATACTTTTTTTTCAAATATTTAATATGGTGTGAAATATCAAATTTTGATCCAACCGCATTTTCAAATATTTCTGATGGTTCTTTGGAAGCCGAAAATACATGAATTTTATTTTTTAACCAAGAATTAATTGTCATGAAATCATTTACTTGAATATTTTTTGATTTTGTGTTTTTATATTTGTTATCTACTCTAGCTATATTTATGGTATATTTACATTTTGGGTAATTAATACACCCAAAAAATTCTCCGTAAATACCATGTTTTATTTTTAATAACCCACCACATATCGGACAATTATTTCTCAATATTAACCTCCTACAAATCTTCTGTTATTATGAAAAATAAATCAATTATCTTTTTTATTCATATTTTTCTCTCACTTACATTTATATCTATTTAATCCCATTAATTTAATTGTTTTGTTTTAAAGTACTTCTCTGGTAGTTGTATAAACTTATCTATATTATTAGTAAAGTAATGATCTGTATTTATTATTTCTAATTTAATATTATCTTTTAATAAAGAATCTATTAATGTTTTAAATTTATATGACTGATCTTCTTTACCATATACTAATATAATCTCTTTATCATTAATATTAGATAATTCTTTTTTTATCTTATCAAAATTAATAAATATTGGAGCATTAATTAGTAACATTTTCTTTATTTGAGGATATAGATTAGCATAATACATTCCTATTTTAGCTCCATTTGAATGTCCCATATAATATATAGTATAGTCTTTAGATTGACAATATTCATCTATTACTTCTATAGCGTTATCTAAAGGATTAGTTCCATCATAAGGATTAGATGAACTTATTACTGTATATCCATATTTATTATTTAGATTAGTCGCTATTTTTAGATATTTATTATCATATCCATATATAGAACCATCTTGTCCTACTTTTATTAATACTACTGTATTATTACCTTTAATAATTCCATATTCAATATCTATATTATCCTTTAATTTTCTATTAATTATACTATCATATTTCATATTACCTACTTCTCTAATAAACTCTCTGTAATACTCTTATTAGTAGTACCATCTTCATTTTTATAGTCCCAATTACGATTAAGAATATTAGTAATATTATAATCTTCTACTGACCAATATTTATGATTACTAACAAATAATACTTTATATTCTTTATTCCAAAATATTTCTATCTCATCATAATGTTCTTCTATATACCTATTTAAGGCTCTTATTTCATCTATTTTATCTGATGTATATTCCACTATTACATATTCATGCGGAGCTCTATTAGAGTATGTTTTAGCATATCTAAATGTATAATTATTAACTATATCTTCAAATTCTTTCTTATTATTTAAAATCATTGTATAACACTACTAATCTTTCTAATAAGTTTATTAATCTTTTATTATTAATATTATGCATTATATTACCCCACGCTAATCTTTCTCCATAAAATATAACATCTAAACTCTTTCTTATTTCTTCAATATTCATATCATTTATATCTTTATCTCTTAAATATTCTCTTTCTTTTCCATTATATTCTAAAAATATATTGTTATCTTGACAATATTTCCAAAACTCTTGTATTTCTTTAGAATATATGTGAAAACCATCACTTTTTACTTCT
>CAZKBC010000101.1:0-3016 GCA_964551265.1 uncultured Muribaculaceae bacterium
TATTGCTTTTTATTTTACTTTTTTGGTATCACATCATTTACAATTATACATTTATTTATCTCTTAACACAGATTCTTTATATGTATTTAAAACATCATCTATTACTTTATTAAAATATATATTTACTTCTTCATCAGTTAAAGTTTTATTTGAATCCATAAATGTTATTTTAAATCCTAGTGATATAGTATTTTCTTTAAGATTATCTCCTTTATATAAATCAAATACTTCTACATTATCTATTACTTTATTTGATCTTTTTATAGTATTTACTACATCCATAGATATTACTGATTTATCAAATATAAATGATAAGTCTTTTACTATATAAGGATACTTAGATATTTCTTTATATTTAATCTTTCTAATCTTTAAAGACATTAATTTATCTATACTTATCTCTGATACGTATATATCTTCTTTAGTTATATTAGGATTTATTGTGCCAATATATCCTATAAATATATTATCGATATATATTTTTGAACTTTTACCAGGATGAAATTCTTTAGGTACTTCTTCATTTATAAATTTATATCTATTATTGAATCCTAAATAATCAAGTAAACATTCTATTATTCCTTTTAGTAAGTAAAAGTTAGAATTTATCGTTATCTTTTGCCAATCATTTGTTAAATACTTTCCAATCATACCTATACATAATTTGTTTTCTTCAATATATGTTTCTTCTTTATAATAACTTTTTCCTATTTCATAAAAAGATAAGTCTTTATTATTTCTATATAGATTATATTCTATTGTTTTTAACATTGAAGGTATTAAGCTATATCTTAAAGAATTTCTATCATCTGTCATAGGTTGAAGTAATTTAATAATTGAATGATTTTCTAATGAATATTTATTATATTCAGTATCATTTTGTAATGAATATGTAATTATTTGATTAAGACCAAGTGATCTTAATTTATTATGAATACTTTTTATATATCTATATTTATCATTATATGTTCCTACTTTAGTTATAGTTTTAGGTAATGTTACTTTCATATTATCATAACCATATATTCTTCCAACTTCTTCTATTAAATCTTCTTCTATAGTTATATCTAATCTTCTAGTTGGAACATATACTTTAAATTGATCATTATCTAATTCATATTTAAAATTTAACTTTTCAAATACTTCTTTTATATCTTTAGTTTCAATATTCATACCTAGTACTTGATTAGTTTTAGATCTTGAAATAACTATTTCTTTATCACTAGTATTAACATTATTAAATCCATATAATTCTTTTAAAGGAATTCCACTTGCGTATTCTTGTAATAAATATACAGCTTTATTTAATGCTTCTTCTGTTTTAGATGGATCTATTCCTTTTTCAAATCTAATACTAGATTCACTTCTATAAACACTCTTAGAAGTTTTTCTTATACTTAATGGATCAAATATTGCTGATTCAATAAATATATTCTTAGTATTACCAGTTACTTCACTAGATAATCCACCCATTACACCTGCGATCGCTAATATCTTATCCTTATTAGTTATTAATAAATCACCAATAGATAAAGTTCTTTCTACTCCATCTAATGTTTGAAATGATTCTTCATTTAATGCTTCTCTTATTACTATTTCTTTATCTATTTTATCGTAATCAAAGAAGTGTAATGGTTGACCATATTCAATCATTATATAGTTACTAATATCAACTACATTATTAATTGGTCTAATACCTGATGCCATAAGTCTTGCTTTTATAAAGTTTGGACTTTCTTTTATAGTTACATTTTTAACTATTTTAGACAGATATGCACTACATTTGTTGGTATTAGAAGTTATAGTTATATTTTGATTATCTTCAATATAATTAATTTTATATTCTTTTTGATTTATTTTTTTATTTAATACAGCTCCTACTTCATAAGCCATACCAACAATACTTAATAAATCTCCTCTATTTGCGGTTATAGCAAAATCCATTATGGTATCATCATAATTTAAATATTCTAATGCATCTTTTCCAATTGGAGCATCATCACTTAATATATGTATTCCATTTTTATTTTCTATATATTTTGATTCTATTCCTAATTCTTCTAAGGAGCAAATCATTCCATTAGATTCAACATTTCTTATATTTGCTTTTTTTATTTCTAATCCGTTTGGTAATTTGGCTCCCACTTTTGCCACAATGACTTTTTGATTTTTATCAACATTCGGAGCTCCGCACACTATTTGATATATGTTGTCACCTAAATCTACCATACATACATTAAGGTGGTCAGAATCTGGATGAGGTTTCTTATCGATTATATGACCTATTACTAAATTAGTAGAATCACTTAATTTATAAATAGATTCTACTTCATTACCAACCATAAGCATTTTAGTTGCTAACTCTTCTGTTGAAACATCAATATCAATATATTCGCTTAACCACTTTCTACTTACTTTCATTTAAATCACCTTCTATTCTATCGAATTGTTTTAAGAATCTTAAATCATTGTTATATAAGTATCTAACATCTGTTATTCCATATTTAAGCATTGCTACTCTTTCAAGACCTACTCCAAATGCAAATCCTGTATATTTATTTGAATCATACCCTCCCATTTTTAACACATTAGGATGTACCATACCTGCTCCTAAGATTTCTATCCAACCAGTATTCTTACATATATTACATCCATTGCTATTACAATTAAAACAACTAATATCTACTTCTATACTAGGTTCAGTAAAAGGAAAGAAACTAGATCTAAATCTTATTTCTCTTTCTTTTCCAAATAGTTTTCTTACTAAAACTTCTAATGTACCTTTTAAATCAGACATAGATATATTTTCATCTATTACTAATCCTTCTATTTGATGAAATTGATGAGAATGAGTAGCATCATCATTATCTCTTCTATATGTTGCACCTGGACATATTATCTTTATTGGTGTTTTATCTTTATTATTTAACATAGTTCTTGCTTGTACAGGAGAAGTATGGGTTCTAAGTAACATCTCTTCAGTTATATAGAAACTATCTTGCATATCTCTTGCAGG
>CAZKBC010000102.1:0-2880 GCA_964551265.1 uncultured Muribaculaceae bacterium
AGGAGTTGCTGGAGGAGACGATATTACACAAGGTCTACCTCGTGTTCAAGAAGTATTTGAAGCAAGAAATCCTAAAGGAAAATCAACTATATCAGAAATAACTGGTACGGTTACAAGTATCGAAAATGTTAATGGTAAATTAAAAATAGTTGTTACAGGAGAAGTTGAATCAAAAGAACATGTAACATTGTATGGTTCAAAAGCTTCTGTAGAAGTGGGAACAAAAGTTAAAGCAGGAGATAAATTAACTGAAGGAAATATAAATCCTAAAGAATTGTTAGCGGTTACTGACCCAATAACTGTTCAAGAATACATATTAAAAGAAATTCAAAAAGTATATCGTAGTCAAGGCGAAGATATAGCTGATAAGCACGTTGAAATTATGGCAAGAAGAATGATTTCTAAAATAAAAATAGTTGATTCAGGTGATTCAAATTTAATATTAGGTAAATTAGTATCATTAAATCAATTCACATCAGCAAATAAAGATTTAATTCTTGAAGGAAAGAGACCTGCTGTTGGAAGACCAATACTTCTAGGTATTACAAAAGCATCTCTAGAAACAGATTCATTCCTATCTGCAGCATCATTCCAAGAAACAACAAGAATATTAACTGATGCAGCAATAAAAGGAAAGATCGATAAATTAGAAGGTTTAAAAGAAAACGTAATAATAGGTAAGTTAATTCCTGCAGGAACAGGTTCAAAGAAATATAGTAATGTAGAAATTGATTTAGAAGCTAGTTTTAAAGATGAAGAACCTTTTGATGTATTAGAAGAAAAATTAAGCGAATAAACCACATATGTGGTTTTTTCTTTTATACTTGAAATAGAGAGAAGCAAGTGTTAATATTTATATAAAGGAATAGAGGGATAAAATGCATGAAATTGAAGATTACTTAATAAAACAAATAGGATTAAAAGATAATGACTCTGTTGTAATAGGAGTATCAGGTGGCCCCGACTCAATGGCCCTTTTAAATATATTATTAGAAATAAAAAAAGAAGTAGATATTAAAATAATATGTGCCCATGTTAATCATAATGTAAGAAAAGAAAGCAATAATGAAGAAGAATTTATAAGAAGTTACTGTATTTCAAATAACATAACATTTGAACTGTTAAAAATAGAATCATATGGTGATGATAATTTTCATAATGAAGCAAGAACAAAAAGATATAATTTTTTTGAAAGCTTAATACATAAATATAATTCAAAATATTTATTTACTGCTCACCATGGTGATGACTTAATAGAAACTATATTAATGAGAATAACAAGAGGTTCTTCATTAAAAGGCTATAGTGGTTTTCAAAAAGAATATGAAATAAACGGATACAAAATAATTAGACCTCTAATTTCTTATACCAAAGACGATATATTAAAATACAACAAACAAAAAAAAGTTAAATATGTTACAGACTTATCAAATGAAAAGGGTACATATACTAGAAATAGATATAGAAAGAACATATTGCCTTTTCTAAAAAAAGAAGAACCTAATGTTCATCAAAAATTTGAAAAATTTTCAAATACATTATTAGAATATAATTCATATGTTGAAAGACAAGCAAAAAAAGAAATGAAATCTGTCTATGTTCAAAAAACAATCAACATATTATTATTCCTAAAATTAGAAGAAATAATAAAGAAAAAGATAATAAGTATAATATTGGAATCAATATATAATGATGATTTAATGCTTATAAGCGATATTCATGTTGATTTAATTATGAAACTCATAGAAAGCGATAAAGCAAATAGTTATATACGATTACCAAATGAAATCTGTGTAATTAAAAGTTATAATAATATAGTATTCAAAAAAGAAAAAACCAAATTAGAAGATTATGAGATAGAGATTTCTAAATTTGTTAATTTGCCAAATGGAAAGAATTTAGAAGTAATAAATGAAACCACTTCAAATACAAATTATATATGTAGACTAAATAGCAAAGAAATAAAGCTTCCACTATATGTAAGAAACAGAAAAAATGGAGATAAAATTAAAGTAAAAGGAATGCTAGGAAGTAAAAAAGTTAATGATATATTTACTGATGAAAAGATTACTACTCAAGATAGAAATCTTTGGCCTATAGTTTTAGATTCATCAGATAATGTAGTATGGATACCGGGTTTAAAAAAATCAATATTTGATAAAGAAAAAAAAGAAACTTATGATATAATAATCAAGTACTATTAAGTGCATAGGAGGAATAATGAAATACAACAAAGAAACAAGAAAAGCTTTAACACCATATTTTGTATTAGCTATATTTATAATATTTTTATTATTATTCTCAAATTTATTTAATAATAAAGTTAATGTATTAACTTATGATGAATTTGAAAAGAGTCTTAAAGACGGAAAAATTGTAGAAATAACAATAATTCCTAGAGATTCTGCTAAAATATATGAAATAGTTGGAAAACTAGATAATTATAAAGAAAAAGAAACATTTACTACAAAAGCACCATTATCAGAAGCTATTATTAGCAATATATTAGCGGTTGAAAAAGATATAAAGATAGAAACTAAATCAGATCCAGAATCGGGAACATTCTGGTTATTAGTAGTTAATGTATTACCTATAGTGTTATTACTGGGGTTAACATTCTATTTCTTTTCAAGACAAATGGGTGGTGGAGGAGGAAATAAATCCTTCGATTTTGGAAAAAGTAAAGCAAAATTAAACCAAGATACTAACAAGATAACTTTTAATGAAGTTGCTGGGTTAGACGAAGAAAAAGAAGAAGTAAGTGAATTAATTGATTTTTTAAAAAATCCTAAGAAATTTCAAAAAATGGGAGCAAGAATTCCTAAGGGAGTACTTGTTAAACAACTCAGAGAACAATGTTATGAAGGGATCACCCCCGCA
>CAZKBC010000103.1:0-2825 GCA_964551265.1 uncultured Muribaculaceae bacterium
TAATGATGAAAAATTTTTAAGAAGATTTCAAAGAGAAGCTTTATCTGCTGCTTCTTTAAGTCATCCTAATATAGTAGAAATGTATGATGTTGGAGAAGATTCTGGTAATTTTTATATTGTAATGGAATATATAGAAGGCAAAAATTTAAAACAATTAATAAGAAAAAGAGGTACTCTTACTGTAAACGAAGTAATAGATATTATGTTACAGTTAACAGAAGGTATAGCTCATGCTCATGAAAAATATTTAATTCATAGAGATTTAAAGCCTCAAAACATATTAATGTTAGATAATGGATTAGTAAAAATAACGGACTTTGGAATAGCAACTGCACTTAATAATTCACAGTTAACTCAAACAAATTCAGTTATGGGATCGGTTCATTACTTACCTCCAGAACAAGCAACAGGAAAAGAACCATCTATTAAAAGTGATATATATTCATTGGGTATAATGATGTATGAACTTATTACTGGAAACCTTCCTTTTAAAGGAGAAAACGCTGTAGAAATTGCTCTAAAACAAATGAAAGAAAAGATACCTTCAATTAGAGCTCTAAAACCAAATGTTCCTCAATCTATAGAGAATATTGTTCTTAAAGCTTGTGCAAAGAATCCTAAAAACAGATATAACGACGCAAAAGAAATGCACGAAGATTTAGAAACTGCCCTAAAAGATGAGTTTAAAGATGTTCCTATTTTAAAATATAAATTTGAAGAAGAAGATTTAGGCGAAACAAAAATAATGCCTGATTTAAAGAAACAAATTAATGAGAATGAACCTATAATTAAAGAAGTGAATAATGATGAAGAAAAGGGGAGTAAATTGTCAAAGATATTATTTGGAATAATTACATTTATAGTAATAGCTATTTTTGGACTTATAATGTTACTTCCTAAGTTAACAAAAGTACCAGATGTCAAAGTACCAGATGTTAAATTTATAAGCGTACAAAGAGCTGAAGAAAAATTAAAAAATTATGGATTTGAAGTAGCTATTAAAACAGAAAAAGTATATAGTGATTCTGTTAAAGAAGGATTAGTAGTTAAAACAGAACCTGCTACTGGAAGATTAATTAAAAAAGGAAGTACAATTACTATTTATGAATCTAGAGGAACAGAAAGAATTAAAATAGAGTCATATATAGGAAAAAATATATATGAAATAAAAGGTAAGTTAGAGTTAAAAGGTTTGATAATAAGTATAGAAAGTAAAGAAGTAGATAAAGTAGAAGATTATAAAGATGCAGAAGATATAATAATAGATCAATCTATTAAAGAAGGAGAAGTATTAAAAGGAACACAAGTAATATTATACTATCCTAATATAGTAGTATATCCCGATATGATGGGATGGACTGTATCACAAGTTGAAGAGTTTGCAGCAAAGTATGAACTTAATCTAACGGTTACTAACAAACCTACAAACGATTATAAAGAAGGAACTGTATTTGAACAAAATAGAGCAAAAGATACATTGATAGTTAGAAAAGCTACATTCTCTGTTTCTATAGCAATACCTTTAGTAGAAGAACCATTACCTGGAAATACAGATGAGGAAAATAGTTTATAATGGATACTATAATTATTAAAAAAGAAGGTTCTAAGTATATAGTTAAAGATAATGATAAATATCTTACTTGTAGAGTTAAAGGAACACTAAAAAAGGATAATCAATATGTATTAGTGGGTGACTTTGTAGAACTAGGTGATGAAGAAACAATTACGAGAATATTTGATAGAAAAAACGAACTATATAGACCTAATATTGCAAATGTAGATCAGGCTTTAATAGTAGTAAGTGCTATTAATCCTGAGTTTTCTACATATTTATTAGATAAAACAATAGATATAGTTGAATTTAATAATATAACTCCAATAATATGTGTTACTAAGATGGATTTAATTAAAGAAAAAGAACAAGTAGAAACATACTTAAATTATTATGAAAAGATTGGATATAAGGTAATTTATAATACTGAGAAGAAAGAACTAACTGATGTTTTAGAAAATAAAGTTACAGTACTTATTGGACAAAGTGGGGTAGGTAAATCAACTTTATTAAACTTTATAGATGATAGTTTAAATTTACTTTCTAAAGATATATCTTTAAGATTAGGAAGAGGAAAGAATACTACTAGAAATGTAGAACTATTAGAACTAGCAAATGGTTTTGTAGCGGATACTCCTGGCTTTTCAGTATTAGATTTTAAAGATATGAAAAAAGAAGATGTAAGAGATAATATGATTGAGTTTAATACTTATAAAAGTAAATGTGAATATAAAGATTGTATGCACTTAAAAGAAAAGAAATGTGAAATAAAAGATAATGTTGAAAAAGAAAAAATTCTACCATCTAGATATGAAAATTATAAGAAGTTTATTGGTGAATTATGATATCAGTATCTTTATTATCCATGAGAGATAATTTATTAGAACATATAAAAAAACTAAATAAAGAAGACATTGATTACTTCCATTTAGATATGATGGATGGTTTATTTGTATCTAATAAATCTTTTTCATATGATGAGGTTAAATTAATAATCGATAATATAAATAAACCATTAGATGTACACCTAATGGTAGAAGATATAGATAATTATATTAAAGACTATTTAACTTATAATACAGAATATATTACATTTCATTATGAAGCAATGAAAGACTTAAAACCTATAAACAAAATAAAAAGTCACGGAATTAAGTGTGGAATATCAATTAAACCAGATACAGATATAGAAGTAATATTTGATTTGCTTGATAAAATAGATTTAGTACTTATTATGAGTGTACAACCTGGTAAAGGTGGCCAAGAATTTATT
>CAZKBC010000104.1:0-2665 GCA_964551265.1 uncultured Muribaculaceae bacterium
AAGGAAATATCTTAACATTTTTTATTTTAATATCTTTAAATTCATCATAATAGTTTTTACCCGTTACAAATAAAACTTCATAGTCTTTATCTTTAAATTGAGGTAGCATTTCTTTTATTTGTTTATTTACTAACATTGAACCAAGTGAACCAGTTATTATTGCAATTAATTTTTTTGATTTATTAAATCCTAGTTCTTCTTTATTTTTTTTGATTTTTGATATTGCTACTTCACTACAAGGATTTCCAGAATATATTATTTTATCACTATATTCTTTAGCGTATTTAACAGTATCTGGTAAGGATGTAAATATGATGTCTGAATATTTTAATAGTAATTTATTAGTTAAACCAAACGTACTATTTTGTTCGTGAATAGCAGTTTTAATATTTAGTTTTTTAGCGGCATAAATAACTGGGGCGGTTACATAACCTCCTACCCCTATTACTAGATCTGGTTTAAATTTTTTTATTATTTGTTTAGATTTATTTATTGATTTAATAAATGTATAAATAGTTTTAATGTTCTTAAACATATTTTTTCTATTAAATCCATATGTTTCTAAGCCAATATATTCAATACCTCTTTTTGGAACAATATCTTTTTCCATTCTGTCTGTAGTTCCAATATATAGGATCTTTGAATCGGGTTCTTTTTCCATTATTTTGTCATATATCGCTAATGCAGGAAAAATATGCCCTCCAGTTCCACCAGCTGTAATAATAATTCTCATTATACCTCCTATTCTAATTCTTTTAAGAAAGTATCTATAGTAAGTATCTTATCATCTATTTCATCTAGAGAAACTTCTTTTTTCTCTTCTATCTTTTCTTCTTTATCAAGTGAAGAATAAATAAAAGCATCATCTATACTATCTTTTATTATACTTGAACCTATACTTTGTAAATCCATAATTGGTATTTCAGAATTCTTTATTAACTTTATATCGTTTTTCATTTTTAATCCTATATTATCTTTAGAAGAAGTTTCTAAAACAGTAAGAATTTTTTGAGGTTTACTTTTTACGGGTTTAACTATGGATACTCCTCTTCTTGATCTAGTCATTTTTTCTATATCATTATTTTTAATTCTTTTACAATTACCTTTATCCATAATTATTGTTAGGTATTCCAAATTAGGTATTATTCCAGATACTACATAATCATTTTTAATATTAATTGTTTTAACACCACTAGTTCTAATACCAGTTATAGATACTTCATTAATATCAAATCTTAATGAATATCCAGAATCAGTAACTACTATTATTTCACTACCTTCATTATAATTAACACTAATTACTTCATCATTTGATTTTATTTTCATATTTGACATAGGTTTAGAATATCTTTGTACTTCATATTCAGATAATTTAGTTCTTTTTATCATACCTAATTTTGTTATAGTAGTAACATATATATCTTTGTTAAAATCAAATACAGGCATACTACCAATTATTGTTTCTCCTTCTTTTAAAGGAATTATATTGCTTATATGTTTGCCTAGTTCTTTCCATTTAGAATCTACTATTTCATAAACTGGTAAATATAAATAATTACCTTTATTTGTGAATAACAATAATGTATCTTGAGTATTCATTTCATATTGCCCAATTAAATAGTCTCCTTCTTTTAGAGAAGTTTCTTCTTCTTTTGATGCACTATATGACTTATTAGATACTCTTTTTACATATCCTTCATTAGTAACTACAACTACTACATCTTCTTTTGGAATCATTTGAGTAGTATCTATTTTTATTTCACTAAATTCTTCTACTATTTTAGTTCTTCTATCTCTTCCATATTCTCTTTTAATTCTTCTAAGTTCATTTTTTATTACTTCAAATAGTTTAGATTCATCTGTAAGTATTCCAATTAATCCATTAATAATAATAGTTAAGTTCTTTAATTCTTCTTCAAGTGCTATAACATCTGTATTTGTTAATCTATATAGTTGTAACATTACTATAGCTTCAGATTGTAATGGTGAGAATCCAAATTCTAAAGTTAAGTTCTCTTGTGCATCTTGTTTATTTTTACTTTTTCTAATCACTCTTATTACTTCATCTAGTATTCCCATAGCTTTTAAAAAGCCTTCTACAATATGAAATCTTTCTTTAGCATGTTCTAAATCAAATTTTGATCTAAATGTTACTACTTCTTTTTGATGAGCAATATATGCATCTAGTATATCTAAAATACCTAATTGTTTAGGTCTTCTATTAACTATAGCAATAACATTAAAATTATATGATACTTGTAATTGGGTATTCTTTAATAAATAATTTAGTACTAATTCTTGATTAGCGTCTTTTCTTAAGTCTACCGCAATTCTTAATCCTTCTCTATCAGATTCATCTCTTACTTCTGTTATTCCATCTATTTTTTTATTAGCTCTTATCTCATCCATTTGTTTAACTAATATAGATTTATTAACTTCATAAGGTATTTCTGTAATTACTAATACATCTTTACCTTTTACTTTTTCAAAGTAAGTTTTTCCTTTTAGAATTACTCTTCCTCTTCCAGTACTATATGCTTCCTCAAGTCCGCTTTTTCCTTCAACTGTTCCACCAGTTGGAAAATCAGGACCTTTTACTATATTCATTATTGTATCTAATCTACAATTAGGTTGATCTATTCTATGTATTGTCGCATCTATTACT
>CAZKBC010000105.1:0-2657 GCA_964551265.1 uncultured Muribaculaceae bacterium
CAAAATCAAGGCGTTCCTTTCTGTTGACAAGCTTTAAATAAGGATTATTGCTTCCTTTTTGATTTATTTTGTTGATATGCTGTATATCCAAGTATATGAGCCTAATAATCCCATAAAGAAAGTAATAGATCAAAAAGAGGTTAACTCTTTTTTTATTTATAATGCTATGTTATAATTTTTATATCGAATATACTACTAGGAAGTGATTATATGCATGATAAGTTAAAACTATTATTAGATAAGATAAATCTTAAAGAAGAATACTATTCTTTTTTTAATGAAGGCTCTTTAGAAAAATTAAAAGTATCAAAAAATAAGAGTGAATGGAATTTTATCTTAAGATTAAAAGAAACATTAGATGTTAATGTGTATGAGGAAATTAATACTTTATTAAAGAAACATTATAAAGACGTAAATAATATATTTATTACATTTAATTATGATGTAATTATAGAAGAAAAACTTAAGGATTATTATAAACATTTTTTAGATAAACATAAAAAATCATATATGGCTTTAAAAGATAATAATATATATATAGAAGATAAAAAGATAATAATAGAAGTTCCTAATAAGATGGAAAATAAAAAGTTGGAAGATATTATAGAAGAATTAAAGAACGATTTTACTCTAGCGGGGTTTAAATACAATATAGAGATATCTTTTAATGAAGAAGATAGTAAACAAATAAAAAAAGATATAGAAAAAGAAATAACTAACAATGTAAAAGTAGAAGCTGTAAAAAAAGAAATAACTTTAATTTATGGTACTGAATCTAAAAAGAAAAAAAATTATTTAATAAAAGATATTGTATCAGAAGATAATGATGTTATTGTTGAAGCATATGTATTTGGAATAGATGTTAGAGATATTTCTAATAAAAATTTAAAGATAATAACTATTAAGATTAGTGATAATACAGATAGCATTTATTGTAAGATATTTTCTAAAGATGATAATGAATCTAATTTGTTATTAGATAACTTAAAAATTGGTGATTGGGTAAAAATAAGTGGTTATTCTAAGAATGATTCTTTTTCTAAGGATATTGTTTTAAATATTAGAAGTATTGTTAAAATAGATAAAAAAGAAGATAAAATAGAAGATACTTCTTTAGAAAAAAGAGTTGAGTTACATGCTCATACTTTTATGAGTCAAATGGATGGAGTAGTGTCAGTTAAAGATTTAATTAAAAGAGCTAATAAATATGGACATAGAGGTATAGCTATTACTGATAAAAGTAGTGTACAAGCTTTTCCTGAAGCAATGAATACTGCAAAGGAAATTAATAAGAATAGTGATAATAAATTTAAAGTAATATATGGATCAGAATTAATAGTAGTAGATGATGATGTAGATATAGTATTTGGAAATTCAAATCTAGACATAATAGATACTACATATGTTGTATTTGATGTTGAAACAACTGGTTTTAATGCTACAAGTGGAGATTCATTAATTGAAATAGGTGCTGTTAAATTAAAAGGAAATGAAATAATAGATACATTTGATGAATTAATAAATCCTGGTAGACCAATACCAAAAAATATAACTCAATTTACTCATATAAACGATAAGATGGTTGAAAAATCAAGAAACGAAATTGAAGTAACAAGCGATTTTAAGAAATGGATAGGGGATTTACCTTTAGTAGCGCATAATGCAAAGTTTGATAAATCATTTTTATCTAGTGTTTATAACAGATATAATTTAGGAGAGTTATCTAATCCTATAATAGATACTATGCAATTAAGTAGAATACTAAATCCTGAAGAACCAAGGCATAATTTATCGATAGTAACTAAAAGATATGAAGTAGAGTTTGATGAAGAATCCCATCATAGAGCGGATTATGATTCTAAAGCTACCGCTTTAGTTTTAGCTAAAATGTTATCTAAATTAAGAGCTAGAGGTGTACAAAAAATAGATGATTTAAAGAACTTAATGAATGAAGAAGATATATTTAAATTTGGTAATAATTATCACGTTGTTTTGTTAGTTCAAAAACAAGAAGGAATAAAGAATTTATACAAGTTGATATCTGATGCTAATACTAAATATTTACTTAAAACTCCAAGAATATTAAAGAGTGCTATTTCAGAGTTTAGAGAAGGTTTATTAGTGGGTAGTGCTTGTTATGAAGGAGAAATATTTACAAGATCTAGAAGTTTAAGTAATGAAGAAATAAAAAATATTATGAGATTTTATGACTATATTGAGGTTCAACCTATAGAGAACTATAAACATTTAATTCAAATGGGTGAATTTAATAATGAACTAGAACTTCAAACTCATATTGAAAAAATAATATCTTTAGCGAATGAAGAAGGTATTATGGTTGTTGCTACTGGGGATGTACACCATTTAGATAGAAAAGATAAAATATATAGAGAAATAATAGTTAATCAAAAAGTACCAGGTGGTGGATTACATCCATTAAATAAAAAGAATATTAGAGAGATTCCTAGTACTCATTTTAGAACTACTGAAGAAATGATGGATTGTTTTATATTTTTAGATGAAGAAAAAAGAAAAGAAATAGTAATAACAAATACTAATAAGATATTTGATTCTATTGAAAAAATAAAGATAATTAAAGATGAAAAATCACAATACCTTTTTACTTAAAAATTATCCTTGTATTTATCCCACCAGGC
>CAZKBC010000106.1:0-1157 GCA_964551265.1 uncultured Muribaculaceae bacterium
TTTCTCATATTTTTCATTCATTATTACTTATATAGGAAATATTATAAATAAGCCAATAGAAATGTTGGTTTATAGACATTTTTTAAGTAAAGCAAAAAAGAAATTAAAAGATAGACCAAATATGAAAATAATTGGAATTACTGGTAGTTATGGTAAGACTAGTAGTAAGAATATTTTAAATGATATTTTAAATTCAAAATATATATCTTTTACTACTCCTAAGAGTTTTAATACACCTAATGGAATAATAAAGACTATTAATGATGATTTGGATAAGTTTACTGAAATATTTGTAGTAGAAATGGGAGCATGTGTACTTGGAGATATTAAAGAATTATGTGATATTGTACATCCTAAATATGGAATAATTACTACGATTGGTATGGCTCATTTAGAGACTTTTAAATCAGAAGAAAATATTCAAAAGGGTAAATTTGAATTAATAGAAAATTTACCTAAAGATGGTGTTGCGGTATTAAATAGAGATGATATTAAACAAGTTAATTATAAGCTAAATAATAATTGTAAAGTAATATGGATTGGAATAGATAATAAAGAGGCAAATATATACGCTAGTGATATTAAGATGTCTAATGAGGGTTTAAAATTTAATATAAATATAGATAATAAGAAATATAAATTTGAAACAGTATTACTAGGGAAACATAATGTATATAATATCCTTGGAGCAATTGCCTTAGGAATAGAGTTTGATATAGAAGTAGATAAGCTTATAAAAGCAGTAAAGAAATTAAAACCTACAGAGCATAGACTAGAATTAAAAGAACAAAATGGATTATTTATAATTGATGATGCTTATAATTCTAACCCCGTAGGATCATCTTCAGCCCTAGATGTTCTTGATATGATGCCAGGTAAAAAGATAATTGTAACACCGGGAATGATAGAACTTGGTTCTAAGGAATATGAATTAAATATGGAATTTGGAAAGCATATGGCAAAAGTATGTGATGAAGTTATATTAGTTGGTGAAAAACAAACAGAACCAATATTAGAGGGATTAAAATCAATGGATTATAACATGAATAATATTCATATAATTAATGATGTAAAAGAAGCCTATGTACTCGCTAATAAACTTAAGTATAAAGATACATATGTATTATTTGAAAATGATTTGTTAGATACATTTAATG
>CAZKBC010000106.1:1220-2571 GCA_964551265.1 uncultured Muribaculaceae bacterium
ATAAGTAATGGAGCATCTAAAATAATCGCAGAAAGTGGAACTTATAGTGTAGATACTTTAATAGTAGAAGATACTAAAGAGTATTTAACTAAGTATTTAAAAGATACTTATTATGACGATATAAAAGATATTAAATTTATTGGTATAACAGGAACTAATGGTAAGACTACTAGTTGTTATTTAATTTATCAATTACTAAATAAATTAGGATTAAAAACTGCATATATAGGTACTATTGGATTTTATTTAAATGATAATTGTATTAGTTTAGAGAATACTACTCCTGAGATTACTGATTTATATGAAATGTTTTTAGAGTGTAAAAAGAGTGATGTAAAAGTAATAGTTATGGAAGTAAGTAGTCAAGCTATATCATATGGAAGAGTACAAGGATTAGAGTTTGATATAGGATGCTTTACTAATTTAACACAAGATCATTTAGATTATCATAAAACCATGGAAAATTATATGAATGCCAAGTTAGAATTATTTAAAATGTTAAGAGGAGAAAAAATAGCGATTATTAATCAAGATGATCCTCATTATAACAACTTTATTTTAAATGATAATATGAATTATTTATATGGAGAAAATTCAAAAGATTTTAGAATATTTGATACACATCTTCATATGTCTGGATCTGAATTTAAGATAGAATCCAATTTTAAAATAGAAAACAATAATAATGTATATGATGTAGAATTATTATTACCTGGTAAATATAATATTTATAATTATATGAATGCATTTATTTGTGCTCTTCAATTAGGATTTGACGCTAATTCAATAATTAATAAAACAAAAGAATTAAGGGCACCTGATGGAAGGTATGACTTAGTAAATTATAAGAACTCATATATAATTATCGATTTTGCTCATAGTCCTGATGCTATAGAAAATATACTAGATAGTATTAATGAATATAAAAAAGGTAAAGTATATACAATAGTGGGATGTGGTGGAAATAGAGATAAAACTAAAAGACCAATAATGGGAAGAATTTCTATAGATAAATCTGATTATGTAATATTCACAAATGATAACCCTAGATTTGAAGATGAAAAAGAAATAATGAAAGATATCATAAAAGATTTGGATACTGGTAAATATGAAGTAATATATGACAGAGTAGAAGCTATTAAAAAAGGAATATCTTTTCTAAAAGACAACGATGTATTATTAATATTAGGTAAAGGACATGAACCATATCAAATAATTGGAGATACTAAACATCATTTTAGTGATAAAGAAGAAGTACTAAAATATATTAACAATTAAAAGAGTAGTACTCTTTTTTATGTCAATAGTTTGGGAAAATGTCCCAAAAATATTTAAACATTAACGGGAAAAT
>CAZKBC010000107.1:0-2549 GCA_964551265.1 uncultured Muribaculaceae bacterium
TTACATAAAGTAGATAAATGTTTAGGAGGAGAAGAAGTAATCTTACCTGGTACTCCACCTAATCCTTCTTGTATTAATTGTTTTAATGACCAACCAGCACAATATCCAGTAAGCATAGATAAGTCATGAATATGCATATCTGCATTTTTATGTGCCTTAGCAACTTCATCATTATATACTTCACTTAACCAATAGTTTGCGGTTATAGCTCCTGAGTTACTAAGAATTAATCCTCCAACTGAATAAGTAACAGTAGAGTTTTCTTTTACTCTCCAATCACTAACATTTAAGTATTTATTAACAACATCTTTATAGTCTAGTACTGTTTCTTTAATATTACGCATTTTTTCATGTAGTTTTCTATAAAGAATATATGCTTTAGCAACATCGGGATAACCCGCTAAAGATAAAGTTTCTTCTACACTATCTTGAATGTCTTCAACTGATATCAAACCATCCTTAATTTTAGGCTCGAAATTAGCGGTTACTTTTAGCGCTATAAAATCTATTATGTTATCAGTAAACTCTTTATTTTCAGCTTCAAAAGCCGCTTTAACAGCTTCTCCTATCTTTTCTATTTTAAAATCTACAATCTTTCCTGTTCTTTTTTTAACTTTGTACATATTACCTCTCCTTTTCTTAAATTCCTCTTATCTCCACATTATTTATTTCTTTTTCTAATATTGATTTAAATTCATATAACTTTTCTTTACTATGAGCATTAAGACCATCTCTTATTAAATGTCCAGAATCTTGAAATTGTTGTAATATAAATCTTTTTGCTCCCTTTATCCATTTACCAATATCTTCAAAACTCTTTTCGTTATGAAATTCAAATACTACAGTTGTTCTAAATTCATAATCAATATTATTCTTAAGTAATATATTAATCGATTCTTCAATATCATTAATATTTACTTTTACACCAGATGTTTCATTATATCTATCTTTAGAATTTTTAATATCTATTGCTACATAATCCACTAATTTACTATCTATTAATTCTCTTATCATATTAGGATTTGTACCATTAGTATCTAGTTTAACTAAGTAACCAAGATCTTTAATCTTCTTAATAAATTCTATCAAGTCTTTTTGAAGAGTGGGTTCTCCACCGGTTATACAAACTGCATCAATATATTTCTTTCTTTCTTTTAAGTAATCAATAATATATTTTTCTTCCATTTCTTCTTCTTCAAAATTAACTAACGAAGCATTTTGACAAAAGGGACATCTGAAATTGCACCCTCCAGTGAATATTGTTGAAGCAATATATCCTGGATAATCTAATAATGTAAGTTTCTGAAACCCTAGAATTTGCATATTAGACTCCCTTCTATTTTTGGTATGATTTAATTCTAACATAAACAAAAAAATAAAAGAACAGTTTTGCTTCTTTTATTTTTAAAAAGACACCTTTTTACACCAAATTATAATAATATAATAAATAATTATTGAAATATAATAATAATGATGATATAATCTTTACAAGAATGTTAACAAAGGAGTGAAGTTATGATAATTTTAAGACTTGATAGAATGCTTGCTGATAGAAAAATGACATCAAAAGAACTATCTAAAATACTAAATATTACTGAATCAAATCTATCTATACTAAAGAATGGTAAATCTAAGTCTATAATGTTTGATACATTAAATACTATATGTAAGGTTTTAGAATGCCAACCTAAAGATATAATAGAGTATAGACCTGATTTTGAAGACTAATTTGAATAGTTTTTAAAGTATCCTTTTATATATACAACGGGAGTACCTTTATCGCCACTACCACTTGTTAAATCACAAAGGCTTCCTAATAGGTCAGTATATCTTCTTGGAGTAGTACCTTGTGTAGCCATTTGTCCTTTTAACTCTTTTTCTTTATGTTTTATTTCTTCTTTAATTGCGCTGTTTAATTCTTCTCCAGATAAACCTTTAAATTTGTTTTCAGAGAAGTATTTTAATTTAATCTCATTAGGACTTCCTTCTAATCCTTTGGTATAAGCAGGACTTACAACAGGGTCCGCTAACTCCCAAATCTTACCAATAGGATCTTTAAAAGCTCCATCTCCAAATATCATTACTTCAATTGTTTTACCAGTTATTGCTTTTAATTTCTTTTGAATACTATTTACTAATATATCTCCATCTTTTGGAAATAACTTTACTTTTCCTTCTGTAGAACGATTAGAACCTAACAATCCATAATCTTTATTATATCCACTTCCATTAATACTCTCATTCATAATTTCTGATAATAATAATATATTAGTATCTTTTTTACTTAATCTTTTTTTAGTATCAAATCTATCATGAATATTAGCTACTAATATATCTTTTGTATAGTCTAGTATTGTTTCTGGATTATTTGAAAATACAAATTCTATATCACAATTTTCTTTATTACATAAATCTCTATAGAAATCAACCATATTTACACCTGTAAATAGATGTTTAAAATGCGAGAAGTTCTTAATATATTCTTTTTCACTTATTACAGAATTTAAATTTAATTTATTCTTTTCTAAGTCATCTTTATATAATATATC
>CAZKBC010000108.1:0-2537 GCA_964551265.1 uncultured Muribaculaceae bacterium
TACCTAAAGAACCTATAGCTACAAAGATTAAAATTAATACAATAAATGGTAAAGATATTATAGAAGGATTATTTTAAAATAATCTATTCAATTAAAAAAATATGTGATACAATTATCAAGTAAAACACTTATAATAGGAGGAATAAAAATGGCATTAAAGAAATTAAAAAATTTATGGAAAAGTGAAGAACAAGAACCAACTGAAGATGAGTTTTATAGTCTATCTACTGAAGATGCTCTAAAAGGTTTAGCTTCAGAAGGAACTAAACTTATTCTATTAGAACCTCGTGCTTATTCTGAATCTCAACAAATAGCGGATCATTTAAAAAATAGACATACAGTTATAGTAAACTTAAGAAGAGTTACAACAGATCAAGCAAAAAGAATAGTAGATTTCTTAACAGGAACTATATACGCTATAGGTGGAGATATGCAAAAAATAGGTGGGGGAATATTCTTATGTGCTCCAAAAAATATGAGTGTACAAGGTAAAATGAATGAAGAAGACATCAAAGATAAAATTCATGATAATAGTGATATAGACGTAGATTTTAAATAATAAATGTTTTGAGGTGATTGTATGAAAAAATTTAAGAAGACTTTTATGGGATATGATCCAATAGAAGTAAATATCTTTTTAGATGATGTTATTATGAAATTAGAAAAGATAATATCTGACTCTAGAAAAAAAGATGAGAATGCAATTGCTAAAGATAAAGTAATTATAGATTTACAAAATGAATTAAATAGATATAAACAAATGGAAAGTACTTTAAACTCAACAATTACTAATGTACAAGCTAATTCAGAAAGAATAAGGTATCAAGCTAAACAAGAAAGTGATATAATAGTTAACGAATCAAGAAAGAACGCTAATAGAATTATATCTGATGCATTATCTAGAGCTGAAAAAGTACAATTTAGAGCAGAATTATTAAAGAAAAATATTAATATGTATAAAAATAGAATGAGAACCATGTTAGAACAACAATTAGATTTAATTAATGATATGGATTCTACTGATACTAAAATAGATGATAGAGACGAAATATTATAATTTATTATAGAGATCTTATGGTGGGTGTAAATAAGAATAATAATAATATTTAAATCACTCTTGATATTCTTTTTTAAAAGAAAAGACGTTGATTACGTTATAATCTAATGAGATATAAACAAAGGTGGTACCACGATAATTCGTCCTTTTCTGGTAATACCTTTTTTATTTTAATGGAGGAAATATGTCAAAAGTATACTTTACGGATATGAGAACTAGTTATGGAAATAACATGCTAGAGAAACTTAATAAATTATTAATTAAAAGTAAATTTAATGAAATAGATTTTAAAGATAAATTTGTTGCTTTAAAGATACATTTTGGAGAATTAGGTAACTTAGCTTATATTAAACCTAATTATGTTAAAGTAGTAGCGGACATTATAAAAGAGAAGGGTGGACATCCATTTCTTACGGATTGTTCTACTTTATATTCAGGTAAAAGAAGTGACGCTATAAGTCATTTAAATGTAGCAGAACTTAATGGATTTAATAGTATTACTACAGGTTGTCCAGTAATAATAGGAGATGGTCTTAAAGGTAACGACTATAAAGAAATAAATGTTAACTTAAAACATTGTAGTGTATTAAAGATAGGTTCTGTTATAAATGAAGCAGATATTATTATTTCACTTAATCATTTTAAAGGTCATGAACAAGCTGGATTTGGTGGAGCTTTAAAAAATCTTGGAATGGGTTGTGGTTCAAAACTTGGAAAACTTGAAATGCATTCGGGTTCTAAACCAATAATAAATAAAGATATGTGTATAGCGTGTTCTTTATGTGTAGAAAATTGTAATCAAAAAGCAATTCATATTGATGATAAAGCAGTTATAGATTATAATAAGTGCGTTGGATGTGGAGAATGTATTGTAGTATGTCCTAAAAAAGCAATATCACAAAAAGGAATGTCACAAAGTAAAATACTAAATGAAAAGATAGCAGAATATACATACGGTGTATTAAAAGATAAGACTCACTTCCATATAAACTTTATAATGAATGTATCTCCTAACTGTGATTGTTGGGGAAATAATGATTTAGCAATTGTTCCAGATATAGGAATACTAGCGTCTTCTGATCCAGTTGCAATAGATAAAGCTAGTGCTGATTTAGTTAATGGATCAGATATAATTAAAGGTAGTATTCTAGATGATAAAAATGATAATAAAGATAAATTTAAATGTATACATGGTAATGTTGATTGGGAATCAGGATTAGATTATGCAGAAGAATTAAAAATTGGAACTAAAGATTATAAATTAATTAAATAAGGATGGTAATTATGAAAACAATTTTTGAAGAACTTTCTAAAGAAAAAACAAGTATTAATGAAAGTAAAATTTTAGAACAATGGGAAAAAATTGATATACTTAATAAAACAATAGAAAATAGATCAATAGAAAATAATTTTGTTTTTTATGATGGACCAGCATACGCTAATGGATATCCAGGATTACATCATATGTTAGCTAAATTTT
>CAZKBC010000109.1:0-2506 GCA_964551265.1 uncultured Muribaculaceae bacterium
AGTTTAAAAATATTATAGCACAATAAAAAATACACATATAGTGTATTTAATTATTCGTTTTTTCTTCCACATATTGGACAATATTCGCTATTTACTTCTCTTCCACATATTGGACAAAAATTATCAATATACTTAAATTTTCTATCTATCGCTGATATTTTTTTTACTCTTTTAATAGCAAATATATACATTAATATTACAAATATAAAGAATAAAACTATAAATATTATATTACCAGTAAATAGACAATAGTCATATATTCCATGTAGTAATATTGGAACTAATAAACTAAATAATACATATTTTTTTCTTAAATCATCTCTATTATTTATACTACTTAACTTAGCAAGTCCTAAAAAATATCCCATAAATATACCATCACACGCATGTCCTGGAACAGCTAGTAATGCTCTTACTACTCCAACTCCTACTCCATTCTGATAAACATATAATAAATTCTCAAAGAAAGCAAAACCTAAAGCTACAAATACTGAATATACGATCATATCGTATAATCTACTAAAATCTTTATCGTGATAAGAAAACTTATATACAAATATCCATTTACTTGATTCTTCTACTAATGCTACCCCTATAAATGCCATAAATAACAATTCTATTAAATTTAAGGTACTAATATCTTTTGACATTATAGGAAAAAATATAGTCATAATAGCGGTAATTGCAATAACTAAAAAACAAGATAATATACCACCAAGAAATAACTTGGTAAGTAATTTAGTTGGTTCTTTATCTTTATCTTTTTTATAAATAAATAGACCTATTAAAAATACTGGTAAAGCAGATACCGTAAACAATACTATCTCATTCATTATATTTCCTTTATTTTATAAACTATTTAATGAAGCAAATATAACTGGAACTACTATTACTATAATAATAATTAAAATCAATACTGCTGAAACAACAACTGGCCAAATAGATGTTCCACCCTTTTGTCTTAAAACAAGCATAAGTTGTTCTTTAGATAAATTTGGGTTTAGAAATTTAATTTTGGCTATTTCTTCTCTAGCATTTTTTACATATAACTTTTTAAATTCTATTGACATATATATAGTAGCAGCTAAATTAAGTATACCTGCTAAATCTGGTAAGAAATTTGCTAAAATTATTGATCCTACTATCCATATTAAACTTAATAACCACATTTTTCTATATAATGTATATAACGAACCAAATAAAAATGTATTTATAGAAAATCCACCATTCTTTAATTGATATGCATTAGGTCCTATAAAAGCATCTAACATTTCATCATCTTCACTATATTGTTGTTGTGGTTGATTAAATACTTGAGGCACACCATTTACCATTCTAGGTTGGTTATAACCTTGTTGTTGAACATTTGGTTGTTGTGGTTGATTATAACTTGGTTGTTGAACACTTTGTTGTTGTGGTTGGTTATAATTTGGTTGTTGAGGTTGATTGTAACTTGGTTGTTGAACACTTTGTTGTTGTGTATTTTGATCAAAATTTATTTTAGCTCCACATACTTTACAAAATAAATCTCCGGGATTAGTCTTGGCCGAACAATTTGTACAATTCATAATATATTCCTCCTACCTTATAGTAATATTTTAGCATATTATCTATATTTTTTGCTTTTTTTAAATATATTTACATAACTTAATGTAAATTAATAAAGAAAAATTACACATAAGTGTAATTATTTTTCTAGATTTTTATAATAATTAAATCTTTTTATTGCTTCTTCTTTTAATTCTGATAATAGTTCTTCTCCATTATCTTTATTAATTTTAGTTAACATACTAAATCTAGTTTGAGAATTTAAGAAGTCACTAAATAAGTTAAAATCTGGTTCTTTATAATCCAATATAAATTTAGATTCTTTAGGATTATATCTAAATATTGGGAAATATCCTGATTTAACTGCTTGTTTTTCTTGTTCTATACTATTACCCATACCACCTTTTATGCCATGACTAATACAAGGTGAATATGCAATTATTATAGAAGGTCCATCATGATTTTCTGCTTCTAATAATGCATTTAATGTTTGTTGCATATTAGCTCCTAGTGCTATTTGAGCTACATATGCATTAGGATAACACATTGCTATTCTTGCTAAATCTTTTTTAGTAGTTACTTTTCCACTTGAAGCAAACTTAGCAATAGCTCCTTTATTAGATGACTTAGAAGCTTGACCTCCAGTATTGGAATACACTTCTGTATCTAGTACTAATATATTAACATTATCATTAGATGATAATATATGATCTATTCCACCAAATCCTATATCATATGCCCATCCATCTCCACCAATTGTCCAAATTGATTTATAAGGAATATATTCTTTTAGTTCTATTAATTCTGGTACTAAATTATAATCTATATTTCCATATACTTGTTTACTTATTTCATAATCATTAGGATTATTTAACCAAGTCTTAAATAGCTCACCATTACTAGTATCTAATTTAGATTCCATTATATCTTTAATTCTATCTCTTATAGTATTAGTTGC
>CAZKBC010000110.1:0-2345 GCA_964551265.1 uncultured Muribaculaceae bacterium
TTCTTTTAATATTTTTTTGGCATCATAGAAGTTAATTCTTGGAAATTTTGCAGTAGTATCAGATACTTCTATATTAAATATTCTTTTTATTTCTTCTCCATATTTTTCTTTAAGTTTTGTCATATAGTATTTAATCCATTCTTCTTCCATATCCATAACATCATCTACACTTTTAATCCACGATATTTCAGCATCTATCATTAATATTTCTGTAGCGTGATAACTAGTATGAGAGTTTTCAGCTCTAAACACTGGGCCTATTTCAAATACATTTTCAAAACCACTTGCCATTGTCATTTGTTTATAAAATTGAGGTGATTGAGATAGACAAGCTTTTTGGCCAAAGTAATCTAATTTAAACATTTCAGCACCTGACTCTGCAGCTGATGCACTAATCTTTGGCGTATGTATTTCAATAAAGTTATTATTAATCCAATATTCTCTCATCATTGCTTCAATATATGTTTGACATCTAAATAATAAATTATTATCTTCTCTTCTTAAATCTAAAAATCTATAATCTAATCTTGTTTCTCTTAATGCTTTATCTTTATCTTTAATATCAATTGGTAGCTCAGGTAAAGATTTTGAAGTTACTATTATATCAGATGGAATAAGCTCTACTCCATTTAATTTTACTTTTTCATTTTCTACTACTTTACAGTTTATTGATATAGTACTTTCTAAAGTTAAAACACTAACTAAATCAGTTAATTTTTTATTCTCTTCATTTTTTTCAATTGTCATTTGTACTTTTCCAGTAGAATCTCTTAATATTACAAATTGTACATATTGTAAATCTCTAACATTATCTACCCATGCATCCATAACTATTTCTTTATTATAATAATTTTTAATATTTTTAATATATATTTTACTCATAAATACCTCTTCATTTCATTAAATTTTAATGTTTCTTGTTCACCTTTTGATAAATCTTTTATTGTTACCGAATCATTATTAACTTCATCTTCTCCAATAAACATTATCTTTTTTATATTAAGTGATAAAGCAAAATTTATCATACTTTTTATACTTCTTTTTTCATAAAATATTTGAGCTCTCTTTTTATTTTTTAATACTTCTTTATAACATTTAAATATATATTCATAATTTTCTGTCATTGGTATTAATAATATATCAGATACAAATATTTCTTCATCCTTAAGTAATTTAAGTTCCAATAATTGATCAAATAATCTTGTTACTCCAATTGATATTCCAACACCTGGTAATACTTTATCAGTATAATAACTAGCTAGATTATCATATCTTCCACCAGAACAAATACTACCTATATTTTGATAATCATTTAAATATGTTTCATATATAGTGCCTGTATAGTAATCTAATCCTCTAGATATAGTTAGATCTAGTTTAATGTACTTTTCTTCAATACCTAATTCTTTAGAATATTTTAATACTAAATCAAGTTCATTAACTCCATCTGAGAAAGAAGTATTATCAATATTTAATTTAAATTTTTTTAATGTATCTATATTTGGTTCCATCTTCATAAAAGATAATATATTCTTTATCTTTTCTTCTTTTATTCCTAATTCTTTTAATAAAATAGATACTTCTTCTTCACCAATTTTATCAATTTTATCAGTAATAATCATTATATCTTTAGAAATATCTTTTAATTCTAAATATTCAAAATAACCATTTAATATCTTTCTATTATTAATTTTAATAGTAAAATCTCCAATATTTAATTCTTTAAATATTTTATATATTATATAAGGTATTTCCGCATCATTAAATATAGATAATTCGTTCTCACCTATTATATCTATATCAGCTTGATAAAACTCTCTAAAACGTCCCTTTTGAGCTCTTTCACCCCTATATACTTTCCCTATTTGATATCTTTTAAAAGGAAAAGATAATGAACCATAATTTAACGCTACATATTTTGCTAAAGGAACAGTTAAATCGAATCTCATTACTTTATCATCATCTACTCTATATATTTGCTTTTCAGTTTCACCACCAGCTTTTGCAAGTAATACATCACTAGCTTCTAATATTGGAGTATCCAATGGTAAAAATCCAAAATATTCATAATTTCTTTTAATAACATCTACCATATTATTAAATTTAATTTGATCTTTTGGTAATAATTCCATATATCCTGATAATGTTCTTGGTTTTACTTTCATACATCCTCCTAATAAAATAAAAAGCATATTTCATAGGGACGAGTTACCCCGCGGTGCCACCCTATTTCTAATGCTCTTAATTTAATATATAAATTTTATAATATAAGTGTCCATAATAATCATTATTTAATGTTTTCACCAACCACATTATCTCTAAGTAAATAATTATTAATAATCTCA
>CAZKBC010000111.1:0-2297 GCA_964551265.1 uncultured Muribaculaceae bacterium
TCAGATATCTTTGTAGCGTTTCCTATAGTTAAAACAAGTAGTCCGGTTGCAAGAGGATCTAGAGTTCCAGTATGACCAATCTTTTTAGTATTTAATATTCTAGATATTTTATTGACAACATCTCTACTTGTAAAATTATCAGGTTTATTTATAAGTAATATTCCATTCATGCCATTACTTCCTATCTCTTCTTCTTTTATTTGGTTTAATTGTTTTTTTTAAAGATACATTATTTAATTGTTTAGGATCGTTATCAACAAAACGTACACAATCTTCTAAACGTTCAATTTTTTTTATATCTTTTAGATCTAATTCAAATGGATTTGATAAATCTATATTGGTAATAGCATGACAAATTATTTCATTGTTTTCTTTTCCACATCCTACTATTCCAATATGTATATTTGATTCCATTATTTATTACCTTTTTTCTTTTTATTCTTTTTTTCTTTTAATTCTTTTTTAATATCAAAAACAATCTTAAAGTTAGCGTATAGTTGATAAATTATAGTAATAGCCCATACCGTTATAAATAATATATTTAAAGATTGAATTTTTAATATTAATGTTCCTATTAATATTGTAACAAATATTAAAGTTATCTTTATTTTCCCTTGTTTAGTAGATTCTCTCCATTCATTCAATTTTAAAGATTGAATAGATACAATTATTGAAAATATTAGTTCAATAAATAGAGTTAGCATTAAATAATTGTTACCTAAAATAATAAGTGCTAAACATATTAAAATAGAAAAGAGTTTATCAGATAATTGATCTAATTTAGCTCCAATATCACTTTTTGCATTTAGTTTTCTTGCAAAGTAACCATCAAAGAAATCTGTTAAGGCTGCTATAGCTAATAATATAATTCCTAAAGTATAATTATTATTTAATAATATTATAAAGGATATTATTACTAAAATAATTCTAGATATTGTAAACATATTTGGAATTTGTTTTATTAATTTTTCATTCATTAAATCACCCACTTATAATATAACATAAAAAAGAAAACTATTCATTTTCTTTTTTAATATATTACTTTGATATTATCTTTATGTGTTGGTAAACTTTTGTTACCCGCCTTATCATAACTCCATGCATCTATTCTATAAGTTCCTTCTGTAGTTAAATCAAAGGTTTCTTTTTCTTTTAATATTTCATTTATTAATCCATTATTTATTTTATATTCAAACTTTCCAAATCCACTGATTTTAGGACTTATTGAATCTTCAAATATAAATCCAACTGTTACTTTAGAAGTATTATTGTTTAATAAACTAATAACTGGTGCTTTAGGAGGCCTTGAATCCATATTTAAATATGAAGGTTTTTGAGTCCATGGACCAGCATTTCCTAAGTTATCAACTGCCCTTACATAAACATATTTATTTAAGTTACTTTCTTGAAAAGTAATTTCAATTTGATTAGTAGTACCAGCGATTATTACTTCAGATAATTTCTTAGCTTTTACATCATCATGAGTATATTCATATTTTTGTATTCCTGAGAAATTATCTACTGAAGTATATTTAACTTTTACATTAGTTTCATTTGTCCATATATCAGGATTTTCTATCCAACTTGTAAATGTAGTTGTTGGACCCGTATTATCAAGTTTTAATAATATTGAATCTGATTTTTCGCTTTTTAAACCTTGGCTATTTATAGCTATGATTGTAACTTCTTCATTAATATCATTTGTCCAATATACTTCTGCTTTATTATTATTACTTACTAAAGGATAATATTCTTCAATTACTTGATCATATTTATCTAAAAATACATATTTTGATATTATAGATTCCTTTTCTATTGATTCTATTGCTAATTTTATTTCTTTTCTACCAATTCCACCATACCATAATCCCATCTTATTATATGGATCTGATTCGTTAGCATTATTTGATAAAACAATTACTTTTAAAGGTGCAGTAGTATCTATTAATAATGGTTCCTCTACTACTTGTATTTTGCAAATTGCCGTTTTATTTCCATCCTTTGATTTTAATTCTATGGTTGATTCCCCTATGTTAATTCCTTTAATTTCTCCGTTTTTTGTAATTGATACATTTAAATTGTTTGAACTCCAATCAAACATATTATTAGTTGAATTTTCCGGTTTTATTTTACCATTCAACAATTTTGAAGTACCTTTTTGAATAATAATACTTCCCGATTCGCATCCACCTATCTCAACTGATTGTGCCGATATTATTTCTGTATTATTGTCTTTTTTTTCAACTAATATTTCACAGGTATCACTCTTATCTCCATCAATACTATTTACTGATATA
>CAZKBC010000112.1:0-2289 GCA_964551265.1 uncultured Muribaculaceae bacterium
TCTCTTGCTCTAACTGTAATTTTATTGCCATCCATATCAAATCCTTCTATTGTAATTCTTGCATATCTTGGTATTATTCCTTCTACTTCTCTATTGACACTTAAACAACCTTCACCAAACTCTGCATATATCTTTTCTTCAGAGTGACTAATAACTTTTGGATTAGCTATAAAATAATTTTTAAATGATTGTTCTTTATCTCCTTCTTTAGTAGTTTCTTCTACTATTACAAAGAATCTTTTATTAACTCCAAGTTGTATTGCGGATAGTCCCATTCCAGGTCTTAAATCATACTTCTCACTAAATTCTTCTATTTGACTAAGTCTTAAGTGTTCCATCATTTCAGTAACTAAATTTATATCTTCTTTTGACATAGGAAAAACAACCTCTTCACTAACTGTTCGAAGTCTCTTATCTGTTTCATCCAATATGTCATTTGTTCTAATCACTAAAATCACCAAATGCATTATATCATTTATTTAGTAAAAATCAAAATATGATATAATTTATAAAGGAGGCAATATGGATTTAATAATAGGATCTCATGTATCTTTTACAAAAGATACTCAATTAATAGGTAGTATAAACGAAGCATTAAGTTATGGATCTAATACATTTATGATATATACTGGAGCTCCTCAAAATACTAATAGAATACCTTTAAATAAAGATTTAATTAATAAAGGAAAAGAATTATTAATAGAAAATAATATAAATATAGATAATATAATAGTACATGCTCCATATATAATTAATCTTGCTAATAACAAAGATGAAGAATTTAGAAGCTTTACATTAAACTTCTTAAGACAAGAAATAAAAAGATGTGAAGAATTAGGAATAAAAAAGTTAGTACTTCATCCTGGATCTCATGTTGGAGTTGGGGAAGAAATGGGATTAAATAATATAATAGATGGGTTAAATAAAGTATTAGATAATAATAGTCCTGTATTTATATTACTTGAAACCATGTCTGGAAAAGGTACTGAATGTTGCTATAAATTTGAACACATAAAATATATTTTAGATAATGTAAAATTAAATGATAAATTACTAGTATGTATGGATAGTTGCCATATGAGTGATGCTGGATATAATATAGAAGATTTTGATTCATTATTAGATGAGTTTGATAATGTAGTAGGTATTAATAGAATAGGTGCTATACATATTAATGATTCAAAGAATAATATTGGAGATAAAAAAGATAGACACGCTAATATAGGGTATGGTACTTTAGGATTTAATAAATTATTAAATATTATATATAATAAAAGATTAGAGAATATTCCTAAAATACTTGAACTTATCCACCATATAAATTTGAGATAGAAATGATTAAAAATAAAGAATTTAATCCAAATTTAATAGAAACAATATCAAATTACTATAAAAACCTTTGATATTTTGAAATATTTTGATATAATCATATTGTTAAAAAAGGAGTGAATATTATGGCAAAAGCACAAAATAGAGAAAGAATTACATTAATGTGTACAGAATGTAAGGAAGAAAACTACAGAACAATTAAAAACAAAAAGAATACAGTTGAAAAATTAGAGCTTAATAAATTTTGTTCAAAATGTAAAAAAACTACACCACATAAAGAAAAGAAATAAACTAACGTTTATTTTTTATTGGAGGCATTATGGTAAATGTAAATGATTTTAAAACAGGTATGACTATTGAAGTGGATGGAGATATATTTGAAGTTTTAGAATTTTCTCATGTTAAACCTGGAAAAGGAGCAGCTTTTGTAAAAGCAAAGCTATATAATCTTAGAACTGGATCTAATACTGAAAATACCTTTAACTCTAGTACTAAAGTAGCAAGAGCATTAATAGAAAAGAAACCAATGCAATTTCTATATATGAATGGTAATAACTTTGTATTTATGAATATGGAGTCTTATGATCAAATAGAAATTAATGAAGATCAATTAAAAAGAGAAAAAGATTATTTAACAGAAAATCTTGATGTATACGTTATGTTTTATGGAGAAGAATTACTAGGAGTAAATATTCCTGAAAAAGTAGAATTAAAGATTACTAGTTCAGAACCAGGAGTAAAAGGTAATACATCTTCAACAGCTATGAAAGATGCAATTACAGAAACAGGTTTATTAGTTAAAGTACCTTTATTTGTAAATGAAGGAGAATCAATTATAGTATCTACTAAAGATGGTAAATACGTATCAAGAAAATAAAAACAAACCTAATGGTTTGTTTTTAAATGTTTAATAAAGGATATATTATTGTTGCTATCATAGCACCTACAACAATAATCAAC
>CAZKBC010000113.1:0-2286 GCA_964551265.1 uncultured Muribaculaceae bacterium
TGATATGATTTTAGAAATAAAAAACAATTCTAATATTATGCCTTATATACATTTACCTGTTCAAAGTGGATCTAATAAGATATTAAAATTAATGGGTAGAAGATATACTAAAGAATCTTATTTAAAGCTTTTTAATGATATAAAAGAAAATATTCCAAATTGTTCTATTACAACTGATATTATAGTGGGTTTTCCAGGAGAAACTGAAGAGGATTTTAATAATACTATAGATTTGGTTAATGAATGTAAGTTTGATTGTGCATATACATTTATTTATTCACCTAGAGTTGGTACTGCATCGTCTAAATTAAATGATGATGTATCTAATGAAGTTAAAGAAGAAAGATTGTTTATATTAAATGAATTAGTAAATAAATATTCTAGAGAAAAGATGGAAGAAACAGTGGGTAATACATATAAGGTATTAGTAGAATCTGAAAGTAGTAAAAAAGGAATGCTCATGGGCTATACTGAAACTGGTAAATTAGTTAATTTTAAAGGAGATAATAAATTAATAGGTAAGATATTAAATATTAAAATAACTGAAGCTAGGACTTGGAGTCTATATGGGGAATATATTGAATGATATTCCTTTTTTTTACTAATTTTGTTATAATCTTATTGTGAGGTACTATATGAAAAGAAAAAGGATTTATAAAACAAAACATAATTTACAACTAGTTGGAATAATTATATCTTTATTATCTATTATAGGACTTGGAAGATTAGGAATAGTAGGTAAACTAATAATGTCTATTGGAGTATTTTTCTTTGGAGAATTATGGATGGTAGGACTTTTAGTATTATGTTTATCTGGTATATATATGACGTTTGCTAATAAAAGATATGGAATTACTATAAGATCATTAGGACTTGCTATGATTATTTTTTCTTTATTAGTATTTAAACATTTGTTTTTTATTGAAGCTTTAGGAGTAGAAGCAACAGATACTTTTAAATTAGTGTTTGAACAAACAATGTCAGCATTAAGAGGAGTTAATGTTTCAAATGGTGGAGGTATCATTGGAGCATCATCACTATGGTTATTTATAAAATTATTTTCAGTAATAGGTACTAAGATAGTATCTATAGTTTTTATAGTAGTAGGATTGGTATTCTTATTTGATGTTTCAATAATAGATTTATTTAAAAAATTAATTGAATCTATTAAAAAAGCATTTGAAAATAGAAAAGGTAAAGAAAGAAAAGAAAAAGTATTAATTGAAGCTGAAGAAAATGAAAGCGATAATAAGAAGATTATTACTAATTTAGATGAATTAAATAAACCTGAAGAAAAAGAAGAAACTAATAATGTACCATTACCTAACCCAGATAATAGTAATTATGTATTACCAAGTATTGAATTATTAAATGTACATAAGAAGAATACTAAGAATAATGATAAGGCTACTATAAAACAAAATGTAGATAAGTTAGAAAGAGTATTAAAAGATTTTGATATAGATGCTAAAGTAGTAGAAGTAAATGTTGGACCTTCTGTTACACAATATGAAATGGAATTAAAATCAGGAACTAAATTAAGTAGAGTACTTGGAGTAAATAGAGAAATATCTTTAGCATTAGCAGCTAAAGAAGTAAGAATTCAAGCACCTATTCCTGGTAAAACAACTATAGGTATTGAATTACCTAATAGTGTTAATACAATCGTATCTTTAAAAGAAGTATTAACAGAGTTACCTAGTATAGTAGCTAATAGTAAGTTATGTGTTCCTCTTGGAAAAAGTATAATGGGTAAAACTATGTTTATGGAAATAAATAAGACACCACATTTATTAGTGGCTGGAGCAACAGGTAGTGGTAAATCATCTTGTATAAATTCTATAATAGTATCAATATTAATGAGAACTAAACCTAATGAAGTAAAGTTAGTATTAGTAGATCCTAAAAAAGTAGAAATGGGTATGTATAATGGAGCACCTCATTTACTTACTCCAGTTGTAACAGATCCTAAAAAAGCGGCAATTGCTCTTCAAAGAATGGTTGTTGAAATGGAAAGACGTTATGATTTGTTTAGTGAGACAAATACTAAAAATATAGAAGATTATAATAAGTTAGTAGATAGTAAAGGAAGACATAGTGATAGAATTCCTTATATAGTAGTAATAATAGATGAATTAGCGGATTTAATGTTAATAGCTGCTAAAGAGGTAGAAGATTCAATACTTAGAATTACTCAATTAGCAAGAGCTGCAGGAATACATTTAATTGTTGCAACGCAAAGACCATCTACTGATGTTATTACTGGATTAATAAAAGCAAATTTAC
>CAZKBC010000114.1:0-2264 GCA_964551265.1 uncultured Muribaculaceae bacterium
TTTCTTTTCTCTAAGTTTTTTCTTTATTTCTTTTTCTAATGGTTTCTTTTTTCTTTTAATAATAAACATAGAAACTGATGTTATAAGTAATGCTATAGATAATATGTTAGTAATAGTTAATATATTTATTAGATTACTTTTACTATTTAAGTTTTTATTTAATAGTAATGATTCTTCGTTATTGTATCTAATTATATTATTATCTTTTGTATCATATGTGTAGTAGCTTGATTCTCCTTTAACAATATCTAATCCATAAAATATAGAGTATTCTGATTTTTCAGTAAGTTTATAAGTTTGAATATCCGTATTATTAATCTTAGTTATAGCTTCTTTATAATTAGCAAATAATTTTATATCTTTTTTTAATTCTAAAGGTAATATTCTTAATTTGTCAAATGTTAATTCTATGTAAGGTGAATATTTCTTTTCTATACTATTATATATATATAACGCTATGTTACTATCTTTATCTTTTAAACCAATTAATACTAATTGATTCTTTTGGTTATAGAAAGAGGGTACTATAATATCATTTATATTGACTGTATTTTTTATAAAATCTTCAGGTGCTTTTAATAAGCTGTCTCTTTTTACTATTACTTTCTTTTCGCCAGTTATTGTAGTTACTTCAATAGGGTTAGGATCTTTTACTATTGCGTTTAATGTATATTTTTTTGTTGCTCCATTTTGAGCAGTAACTATAATTTCAAATTTGTTGTCTCCTTCATTAACTGGTTTAACTCCATTTCCACTTACTGTTGCTTTTGAATCTTCAAGATTTGCAACTATATTAATTGATTCTATATTGGGTTCTAAATTAACTGTATAATCTAAAGTATCTTTATTGAATACTGGCGTTATTGTTTTCCCTTCAACAGATAATGAACTAAGATTATTATTCTTTGAATAGGTAGCATCTAATTGAGCTTGAGTCATTAGTTTAACTGTAGATGTTCCTGATGTAAGAGACATTTTTGCTTCATTCCAATCATATGCTGCATAGGATTTTACTCCAACAGTTGCGTTTCCTGATGCCAGTGCTTTAAATGTATATGTATAGGATTTTGATTTAACACTACCATTAGCGGCATAATCTACTACATAAACTGTACCACTTTCTAATTTTAATAATGTTGGATTATAGTTTAATGTGTATTCCCATGAACCTAATGATGCAGAAGAGGATATAGTAATAGTTGTAGTAAAAGTTCTACCTACTATAACAGTTGATGCAGAACTCTTAACACCTATATATGCTGATGCTGCATTAACATTTGTTTCAAATGATGAGAATAATACTATTCCTAATAATAATAATTTTAAAAATCTTTTCAATTTTCCTCCTATAAATTCAATTCACCAAGTATGTGTTTTTGAATTCTTAATAAGTCTAATATATTAACATCACTATCACTATTTGTATCAGCCGCTACTAATTGAGAACTTTCTAATGCTTTTGCTTTTACTAAGTGTCTTTGTATTTTAAGTAAGTCTAATATATTTATTGCACCATCTCCATCTGTGTCTCCTGTAACAGATACTTTATAAGTTTTAGTTTCATTAGTAGTCGTTTTTACAGTTATTAATTGACCCGTTTTAACTAAACCATTTAAATCAATAATTATTCCATTTGAATCGCTTACTGTAATTATTGAACTTGGACTACTACTCATAATCTTTGTAATTAAGGTGTTTAAAGGAGTATTTATAGAGTTGTTAGGTATTACATCTGTATTTTTAACTCCTAATTTATTATCTAATTCACTTATCGATACTATACTTTCTACTTTAATAATATTTACTTTATAAGTTTTAATCTCACCATTTTCGGCTGTTACTACTATAGATATTTGATTAGTATCGTTTGTTATTGATATATTTCCATCTCCATTAACTAAGCTTAATGAGTTTTCAGCTGTTCCCTTAACAGTTATGCTAGTTAATGTCTTATCTACGAAGTAAGTATATTCTAATACATCTTTATCAAAGTTTTCAATTTCAAAACCATCAACTTTTAAAGTTGCTAAAGTACTAACAGTTTTTCTTTCTCTTGTTACTGTAACTACATAATTTAATTCAGGACCACTTTCAGCTTTAACATTGATAGTTATTGTATTTTGTCCAACATCTAATGATTTTCTTTCATCACCACTAACAGTTGCTTTTGAATCGGTTGGAGTAGCTATAATATCAACATATTCAATAGTTGATGGAACAGTAACTGTATATGCAAAAGGACAAGATAGTGCGGGAAATGAAAT
>CAZKBC010000115.1:0-2253 GCA_964551265.1 uncultured Muribaculaceae bacterium
GTAGCATAATAACTTCTAAATAATAAATTGTTTCCATCTACTAATATTATTTTCTTCATAATATCACCTACTTACATTATAACAAAAAAAAGAATTAATTGCTTAATTCTTAGAATCTTCCGCCACTCATGCCACCACCGCCTCCGAAGCTTCCACCACTAGAAAATCCTCCTCCAAATCCTCCGCCAGAAGAATCAGAAGACGAAGCTACTCTTTCTAAAGTTGCAGTTGCAGATGCTATAGAAGCACTAACTCCTGTTGTAATTGAATTATTAATAATATTATTTAGCATAATATAGTTAAACATTTCATCATTATATACAGTAGTATCAACATTTTGAATTCTTATTTGCATTTGTTGTTTTAATTTGTCTGCTAATCCAAAAGCATTTGCGTATACTAAATATTTTTCCCAAAGATATACTTCAGGAAGTTCTTTTTCTTCAAATCTTCCAAAATCATTCATAAAGTTCTTTAATGCTCTCCATTTATAATATCTCTCATTACCTAACTTGGTTCTTTTTTTAGAAGTAAGTAGGTACATTGATAATGGGATAATAATAAGAGCTAATCCCATAATAAATGTATTTGTCATCAGCATTCCAACTAGAAAAGGAAATAACGAAAATACTACAATTAAAATTTTCATTGATGCGTTTTTTTCGTATGTTGATTTCGCGTTAAATATAGTGTTTATTGAACTTTTCCAATGATTATATTTTTTCATAAATTTTTCCGCTTCAAATTGATTTTTAATCCTTTTTTTCATACTTGAAAGAACAAATGAATTTTTTTTGTCTCCATAAAAATCTATAAACCAACTTCTTACATATTTTTCATCGCTCGTTAATGGTTCGATTAATGTATGGTCTACTAAAGTAAACTTATAATCTTTTACTTCTTTTTTTATTATAAGACCTTCGGTTGAAGAAAATTCTTCAATAATAAAGCCTTTTTTTCTAACGATATTTAAAAGAGATGATGATAAAGATATTGAATCAATAGTATTTTCAATTAATAATCTTGCTTCTTCTGGCGAAGCATCATCTGGAAAATCTCTAAAATATTGATTTTTGAAATCCGGTTCTAATTCTTTATCGTTTTTAAAGTAATTATATCCCAATAAACCCAGCAATCCTATTACCCAAGGTATAGAGAAAAAAGTAAAACTTTTTAAATCTTTAGCTTCTTTTTCTATTCTTTCTTTTTCTCTTTCTGCATCAAGTTTCTCTTGTTCTTTTCTGATTCTTTCTAATTCATCCCTAGCCTCATCTCTATCATTATTTGCATTATTAGCTTTTTCAGTCTCTTCTTCTATTATTTTATCAAACATGATTTTATTTGAGATCTTATTACTATTTGGAATTAAATTTCTATCAAATGTAAGCCTTATATCTACAGGACTATAAGAAGGTAAATTAGTTATATTAATTAAACCGGTATCATCATTACTTCTTTCAGTATTTCCATATAATACTCCATGTCCCCATATTCTAAAATTTGAATCTTTTGAAGGAAGATGTATTCTCATTTCAAAATTATTTATAGATTCACTAAATCCAGTGTCAAAAATACTTAATCTCAAGTCTGCGATATCATCATATTTGACTACTACATTTTTTATTAAGTACTCTATATAAAAAGATTCACCTTTCATTTTACTGCTTGGATTATACATTGTTAATGTATTTTCTTTAAATGTGTATGATTTTGAGTCCCCTTTGTTTGCGCTGTTTACTCTTTGAAAACATTCCAAAGTACTAAAACCTTCAGAAAAAATGTCAGTTTTTGTTGTACACACTTTTACTATTTCCATAGAGGAAGCATTATAAATTGCATATTCTCCATCATATGTATCATCATAGACTATTTGAAAACCGTTATAATCTCCATATACTTTTATTACCTTTTTTATTAATATATCTCCATTATCTTTTATATATGAATCTATATCCATATCTGTATTCGCATTAGCAATAGGTATTGCCAAAAAAAATATTAATATTAACAGTATTTTTTTCATAATTCTCCTTTAAAAAAGACTTACATAAGTAAGTCTATTTTTGATCAAATGATACTTTTGGTGTTTCTTTTTCAGACTCATTAGCTTCAAAATATTTCATTTCTTTAAACTTAAACATGTTAGCAATAATACTTGATGGAAACATTTCTAACTTATTAGTATATGTTAATACTGCATCATTATAAAATTGTCTAGCATATGCGATTTTTTCTTCTGTATCTTTTAAATCA
>CAZKBC010000116.1:0-2202 GCA_964551265.1 uncultured Muribaculaceae bacterium
AGAAATAGAAGAAGATTTTGGGCATCTGAATTAGATAATAGTAAAAAATCTGTTTATATTACTACATATGAAGTATTGTTAGGTTTATCTAAATTAATCGCACCTATTGTTCCATTTATATCTGAAGAAATATATCAAAAATTAACATCAGAAATATCTGTACATCTAACAGACTTTCCAATATACAATATAGAGCATTTAAATGACCATTTAGAAGAGAAAATGGACTTAGTAAGGGAATTAATCACATTAGGTAGATTTGCGCGTGAAGAGGCTAAAATTAAGGTTAGACAACCTCTATCAAATGTATTAATAAATGGTAAGTATAAACCACTTATTGAAGATATAGTAGATCTTATTAAAGAAGAGTTAAATGTTAAAGAAGTAATATTTGAAAATGATCTAAATAAGTATATGAACTTTGAAGTAAAACCAAACTTTAAAGAAGCAGGTCCTATATTTGGATCCAATATAAAACTATTCTCACAATATTTATTAAACATATCAGAAGATGATTTTAATAAACTAGAAGTAGGGGAGATAGATATTAATATTAATAATACTACTTATACAATTAATAAGAATATGATAGATATTAGAATAACTTCAAAAGAAGGATACAACGCTCAAATGCAAAACAATAAGTTTATAATACTAGATACTAATCTAACGGAAGATTTAATACATGAAGGAGTAGCTAGAGAACTGATATCTAAAGTACAACAAATGAGAAAATCTAATAATTATAATGTAATTGACAGAATAAATCTATACTATGATTCAAATAGTGAATTTGATAAAGTACTTTCTAAATATAAAGAATATATAATGAAAGATACTCTAGCGATAGATATTATAAATAAAACTATAGAAGAAAAATTTGATTTAAATGGTATAGAAGTAGGTATAGAATTAGAAAAAATATAGAACTATAATATATAGTTCTTTTTTTGTGATATAATAATATTGGTGATGATATGAATATATTAGATATAAGTAGTGATTTAATGGAGTACAATAACTTAATAGGAGATACTTCTTCTTTATCAAAAACTATAGGTATAGTAGCAATAGTATTACTAATAAGTGTAATAGTATTTGTACCATTGTTTATGTTCTTAAAATATTTAATGGATATTAAAGTAGTAAAAAAAGGAACACTTCAAGCATTACATGAATTTTATAATACACAACAAGTAAATAATAATCCTCAAAATAATAATATTAGTAATCAAGAAAATACAGTTGTAAATAACAATCAAACACAATTATAATAGAGAAGAGGTACTAATAAGTATCTCTTTATTTATGTTTATAATAGAAGTTAACATAATGTACATTATAATAGATTATATATTATATACTAATACCATATATTATATGCTATTTCACTACTATTATCTATATTATTCATATATATAACTATAAATATGATATATAAGTATTATTATATATTATAATGTGAATTCTTAACAATATGTTTGATTAAAAAGACCATTTTAAACGTTAATTGAGATGGATATTCATCCATCTATCTTTACTCGATTAAGAATATAAAACGTTAATTTAGAGCTATAAACGCACGTATAAGTGATTCTCGATAAAGATTACAGCAATCAATTAAACTATGCACAATCACAATTAATTTTTATTAGATATTTATAAATTAAAAAAAAAATATATAATAATTAAATTTATTATAAAATATTTAAGATTTCTTTTTTATATATATTTAATTATAATACAAATACGAATAAATACTTTGATACTGAAAAGTAGGGGGAGTCCCCTACTTTTATTTTTAAAATAAAAAGAAAGATTATTATATCTTTCTTGATTGAATTTCTGCTATTTTTTCAAATACTTCAGTAGAATTCTTTTCAGTTAATTCAGTATATCCTAGCTCTCTTAATGCTTGTATTTTAACTGTATTTAATTCTTGAGTTCTGGATAACTTCTCTTCTTGTCTTTGTTCTACATCAGCTTCAAACTTCTTATGAGCTTCAATTAATTTAGTCTTAGATGCTCCTCCATTATTAAATAATGATATTGCTTGATACATAATACTTTCAAAATTAATTTGATTCTCTTCATTATAAACAAATTCATTAACTGGTATAAATCCATTTGCTTTTGAAAAATACGCTAAAATATATTTTAATTCTTCAACATCATCTATTACTTGTAAAAAATTATATAAAT
>CAZKBC010000117.1:0-2184 GCA_964551265.1 uncultured Muribaculaceae bacterium
ACCCACGACCCACAGATTAAGAGTCTGTTGCTCTACCAGCTGAGCTAAGGAGACATTCAAGTACGTTTTACATTTTAACACAATTAAAAACGTTTGTGAATAGATTATTTTAATTGTTTATGTTTTTTTGCAAATATTTCTTTTCTTTCTTTTCTTACTTCATCTGTTATTTGTCTATATTTAACTCCACATGCATCAAACATTCTTTTAGAAGCCTTAACTAAGTCAGTATCTGCATATTTATCAGAATCATATATAACTTCTTTTATTCCTACTTGAATAATTTCTTTAGCACATTCATTACAGGGGAATAAAGATACATATAATTTAGAGCCTTGGAATACTTTGTTATTTCCTCTATAATTTAATATAGCGTTTCTTTCAGCATGTACTACATATATATACTTCTTTTCTAATTCATCACCTTCTCTAGCCCAAGGAAAATATTCATCCTTAAAACCATTTGGAGTACCATTATAACCTACAGAAATTATTCTATTATCTTCCCCAACTATGCAAGCCGCTACTTGAGTATTAGGATCTTTACATCTTTCTTCGACTACACTAGATATAGACATAAACACTGCATCCCAAGAAGAAACTTCTTTTCTTTGCAAATTATATTTTTTCATAATTCCTCCTCAGTAAATTAATTATAGCATAAATATTTTATGTATATATTGAAAAAATATGTACTTCATAGTATTATTTAAAATAGAAAGGTAATAAAAAATATGATGAAAAGTAATCTTAAATTTTTATTTGTTATACCTATAATATTGTTGTTAAACTTTTGTGGATATACAAAAGAAGAAAAGAAATTAATTAAAGAATATGAAACACAAGGAAAAGAAAATGCAATTAATTATATTGAAGATAAGTATGGTTTTACTCCTAATATTGTTAAAATAGAAGCAATAAAAGAAGATCCATATATGATACCAGATTTTTCAACTCCTCCAACCGGTCGTGTATCATTAGAATTATCTCACAACAATAAAAAATTTATTGTTGAAATTCAAGGAGATAGAAAAACAATAGACGGAGGAGATAATTACCAATATGAAGAAATAGAATCTAATATATTAGAAATAATAAAAAAAGATACTAATATGGATCCATATAAACATTCAATTAATTTCGGAATATTTACTACTAAGAATTTAATTAATGAATACTATAATAAAGATAATTTAAATGAATTAATTGATTCTTTAAATTTTAATATAGTATTAGAATATATTAATAAACCAAGTCTAATTAATAATGACTATAAAAATATAACTGAGAACTTTATAAATTGTTCACAATTTGGAATTATTAATTATAAATCAATGGAACAATATAATAACAAGTTAGAAAAAATGATTTCTTTTGAAATGTTTGATAATTATATAACAGGAAATGCTATTAATATTGATTATGCATTTTTTATAAATCAAAAAAATATAGTTCATTATAATATGGATATGATTGAATTTGATGATATTAAATATTATGATCTAAATAAGAAAGAATCCATAATCGTAAATAAATCAAAATTAGATGATATTAAGAATTGGAACGGACATGGAGTATTAGAAGCAATTCAAATAAGTGATGCCTACTCTATTGAAACAGACGCTATAAACTTATATGTTTTTATACCATTAAATAAAACAAAAAATATTGAGGAAGAAAAATTAAAAATTGCTATTCAATGTGAATCAAAATCGGGAAAGAAATATAGCGCTAATTCTCTGTATTATGGAAAAGTTGGAAATTATTATGGTACTTATCTATTTTTAGGAGAATGCATTAGTGATATTAAGTTTGCTATCATACAAAATAAATAATAAAAAAGAATCGTATTAAACGATTCTTTTGTTTTTACATGGTGCCAGTTAGATAAAGGTTGTTACCCCTATCTCTTAATAAGACAATATTATTATATAACAAAAAAATTAGTTTTGGAATACCTTAACTAATTTCTTCTAAAATCATTTTCTACTCTTAACCAACGAATATACTTCTTCGTGTATATCTTCTTTAGTTCTTATTTTACCATTTTCAACACAATTTACTTTGCTAAATCCATATAAGTCAGCAAGTTCCAAAAAAGCATTTTCTGCATTTATTAAATGGTCTTGACTTGCTTCGTGTTGATCTGGCGCCTCTTGTCTGTTTTTCTTTAATTCTACTGCA
>CAZKBC010000118.1:0-2178 GCA_964551265.1 uncultured Muribaculaceae bacterium
AGGAATAAATAAATCTGTATCATAACTAGAATTTTTATTTTGTATAATACAAGTCATTCTTTCAAGACCCATACCAGTATCTATATTTTTACTCGGTAATTCTTCATAATCTTCTCTAGCTACTCCATCTTTAGCATTATATGTACTAAATACATTATTCCATATCTCTACATATCTACTATTAGGTATATCATCAGTTAATAATTTTATTCCTAGATTATTAGGATCATATTTCTCTCCTCTATCATAAAATATCTCTGAGTCTGGCCCACAAGGACCTTCTCCTATATACCAAAAATTACCTTCTAATTCTATAATATGAGTTTCATCTACCCCAAGACTCATCCATATATTCTTAGAATCTAAGTCTCCTGTATAAATAGTAAAATATAAAAGATTCTTATCAAATCCAAAATATTTTTCATCAGTTAATAATTCAAAAGCCATCTTTAAAGCTTCATCTTTAAAATAGTCTCCAATTGAAAAATTTCCTAACATTTCGAAAAAAGTATGATGAGTTTCATCACCTACTGATTCTATATCATTAGTTCTTATACATTTTTGAGAACTTGCCATTCTTTTATTGTTTGGAACAAGAGTACCATCAAAATATTTTTTTAAAGGTGTTACTCCAGCATTATTCCAAAGTATAGTAGGATCATCATCTGGAATTAAAGGGGCAGAAGGTATTATTGTATGCCCATGCTCTTTGAAATAACTTAAAAATATACTTCTAATTTCTTTACTCGTTTTCATTTTCTACCTCAAAGTTTTCAAAAGTACCATTATCTTTCATTATCTTAGTAACGGTTTCTTCTGCTTTGTTTAGTTTATCACTACATTCTTTTGCTAGTTTCATAGCCTTACTATACTTATCAATAGCGGCATCTAACTTTACATCTCCGCTTTCTAATTCTTTTACAATTTTCTCTAATTCTTCTAACTTTTCTTCAAATTCTTTCTCTTTCATATTTCCTCCACTTCTAATACATTAGCTTTAATTTTTCCATCTAATATTTTTATATTTATAATATCATTCTTCTTTAACAGTTTAATACTATCGATACATTTATCTTCTTTATTTACAATTGAATATCCTCTTTTTAATGAGTTTAATGGATCTAATAATATTAATTTTTCTATTGTTTTATTTAATCCATGTTTATAGTTTATGTATAACTTAGTAGGATTATTTAATATATAGTTATTCTTTAATAAATAAAGTTCTGATTTTTTATTTTTTAATTTCATTTCTATTAATAAATTAATTCTGTTTATAATATTTTTTACATTATTCTTTTTAATTTCATATATATTTAAAGGATTCTTTAATATATAACTACTCTTTATTTTATTTAATATATTTTTATAATTAATTATTAAGTTCTCAACTATAGCACTTCCTTTATTAACTTGTGCATCGATATATATATTTAAATCTTCTATATTTGGTGTACATAATTCCGCGGCTGCTGTTGGTGTTGCCGCTCTTAAGTCCGCAACAAAGTCTGCTATTGTGAAATCTACCTCATGTCCAACTGCACTAATTATAGGTATCTTAGAATTATATATTGCATACGCAACTTCTTTTTCATTGAATGCCCATAAATCTTCAATTGAACCTCCACCTCTTCCAATTATTAGTACATCTAGTGGATGAGTATTAGCTAATTCTATATTTTTTTTAATACTGAACTTAGCATCGCTTCCTTGTACATAAGATGGAAATACATAAATTTCTGCAATAGGATATCTTCTTTTAATTGTACTTATTATATCTCTAATAGCAGCTCCAGTACTTGCTGTAACTACTCCTATTTTCTTTGGAAACTTAGGTATTTTCTTTTTTCTACTAGGATCAAATAAACCTTCTTGTTCTAATTCTTTTTTTAATTCTAAAAATTTCTTAAATAAATCTCCAGCTCCATCTAAATCCATAGAATCAACATATAATTGATAATTACCACTTGCTTCATATACACTAACCTTACCAATTAATAGTACTGAATCTCCATCTTTTGGTTCAAACTTTAATCTCGATGCTCTACCATTAAACATAACTGCACTCATCTTACTATTTGAATCTTTAATAGTAAAATAACAATGACCAGATGGTAATTGTCTTTTAAAATTTGATATTTCTCCCTTTACATAAACTCTATTAAAATATGGATCCGA
>CAZKBC010000119.1:0-335 GCA_964551265.1 uncultured Muribaculaceae bacterium
ATTGCTTAACATTACTGTAACATATGGAATTCTTTTTATTATAGAAGGTGCTATCTTTAATATTTTCTCATCATTAATTTTTTTAGAATCTTTTACTCCAAGTTCTTCTAAGAAAGATATATCTTTTCTTGATACATATGTAGCGGTAACTATAATAGGACCAAAATAATCTCCAGTACCAACTTCATCTGACCCAATTGAATTAATAAAATAATAATCAGTATTATCTTCTATTTTATCTTTTTCTTTCTTTTCTTTTTCCTCAGGTAACTTACCGTTAACTGCTAGTTCTCTTTCTCTCCACATAGATGCATCTATATCAGCACTTATCCCTT
>CAZKBC010000119.1:415-2049 GCA_964551265.1 uncultured Muribaculaceae bacterium
ATTCTGGTGTCTTTGTTCTTTTCTTATCTTGAAAATATTCGACCATTTCTTCTTTAATATTATCTGATATTTTAAAACTATATGTTTTTTGTTTTTCTTTTTCCATAATCTAATCACCTGTTACAATTTTATCATATAAACATATTATTTTATAGTATAATAGATAGAGAGGTTAATATGAGTTTAGTAGATGTTTTAATAATATTAGGAATAGGACTTGGTGCTGTAATTGGCTTTAAAAGAGGATTTATAAAATCAATAGTAATATTTTTAGGTACTATATTAGTTTTTTATTTAGCATTTAAATTCAAATCATTATTAGGAGCTTTCTTATATAGCAATTTCCCTTTCTTTAAGATGGGAGGGTTATCATCATTAAATTTATTACTTTATGAAGGTATAGCGTTCATAGTACTTTTAATATTATTATTTATACTACTTAAGGTATTAGTTACTATATCAGGGATTATAGAAAAGATCTTAGATTGGACTGTTATATTAGCAATTCCATCAAAGATTTTAGGGTTAGTGGTTGGAGCATTACATTCATATGTTATAATATATATTGTTTTAGTAATTTTATCTTTTCCAATATTTAATATAAAGATGGTAAATGAATCAAAAGGAAAAGAATTAATGATGAATTATACTCCAATATTATCTAAAGTAACTGATGATACTATGGTCGTTTTTGATAAAATATTCGATATTAGAAAAGAAGATATAAAAACAGATATTGATAAAGAAAATATGGATAAACAGATATTAGAAGTTATAAAAGAAAGTGGAATAATTGCTAAAGACAATATATTAGAATTAGTAAAAGATGGTAAGTTAATACCAAAGGAGGAATAAAATGGTAAAACACGTAACTGTTAAGGAATTCGATAACGAAGTAAAAGAAGGGGTAGTATTAGTAGACTTTTTTGCTGATTGGTGTGGACCTTGTAAGATGTTAGCGCCTATTTTAGAAACATTTTCTGTTAAACATCCAAATGTAAAAGTACTAAAAGTAAATGTAGACGAAGAACAAGAACTTGCTATGAAATATAGTATAATGGCTATTCCAACAATAATGGTCTATAAAGATGGTAAACAAGTAGACGTAAAACAAGGATTTGCTAATTTAGAATTACTTGAAGAAATGATAGAGGAATAGAAGAAATTCTATTTTTTTAAAATATGAAGATAATAAATAAATGGAAAGATTATGAACTGTTGGATTTAGATAACGGAAATAAACAAGAAAGATGGAAAGACTATATTTTAGTAAGACCAGATCCTCAAGTAATATGGAATGAGTCTAAAGATTTTAAGTATGATGCTTATTATCATAGAAGTAATACCGGTGGTGGATATTGGGAGAACAAAAATAATTTAACAAGTTGGAAAATAGAATATAATTCTTTAGTATTTAATGTTAAACTAATGAGTTTTAAACATACAGGTGTATTTCCAGAACAAGCTTATAACTGGGATTACATGATTGATAAGATAAAAAAATCAAATAGAGAAATAAGTGTATTAAATCTTTTTGCGTATACAGGAGGCGCTACTTTAGCGTGTCTTTCTGCAGGTGCTTCTGTTGTTCATTTAGATTCATCTAAAGGAATGGTTGATTGGGCTAAAGAAAA
>CAZKBC010000120.1:0-1982 GCA_964551265.1 uncultured Muribaculaceae bacterium
AAGTATTAATTAAGAAGATAGAGTCAAAATAATGATCAAAGTAATACTTAAGAGAGATGAAATAGTAATATCTGGTCATGCTGGATATGAAGATAAAGGTAAAGATATAGTGTGTTCTGCAGTAAGTGCAACAGTGCTTACAACAGTAAATGCTATATTATCTATTGATGAACTTGCTATTAGAGTATATGAAAGAGAAGACTTTATTATTAGAATGGCTAAGGAATCAGAAATAGTTAAGAAGTTATTAGATAACATGGTAAACATGTTAAGGGAATTAGAAAAAGATTATAAAGATTACATTAAAGTAATTAGGGAGGAATAAACATGTTGAAGTTTAATATTCAATTGTTTGCACATAAAAAAGGTCAAGGATCTACAACTAATGGTAGAGATTCAGAGTCAAAGCGCTTAGGTTCTAAGGCAGCTGATGGTGAATATGTTACAGGTGGTTCTATATTGTATCGTCAAAGAGGAACTAAGGTTCATCCTGGTACAAATGTAGGTAGAGGTAAAGATGATACTTTATACGCTAAAATACCTGGATATGTTAAATTTGATAGATTAGGAAGAGACAAGACACAAGTAAGTGTAAACGAAGCAAGATAATTTAGACTTGCTTTTTTTGTGAGGTATATATGTTTGTAGATGAGGCTTTAATTAAAGTATATGCGGGTCAAGGTGGAAATGGATGTACCTCTTTTAGACGTGAGAAATATATACCTAATGGTGGTCCAGATGGTGGAAATGGTGGAAGAGGAAGCAATATTATATTTAAAGTAGATGAAGGATTAAATACTCTAATAGATTTTAGATATAAAAAGATTATTAAAGGTGAAAATGGTAAGCATGGTTCTGGAAAAAGACAAAATGGAGCTTCTGCTGAAGACTTAGTAAAAGATGAAGATACAGGTTTATTATTAGGAGATTTAGTTAATAAAGATGAAGAACTAATAATAGCAAAAGGTGGACGTGGTGGAAGAGGTAATGCAGCATTCGCTACTGCTTCTAATACTGCACCAGAAGTATCAGAAATAGGCGAAGAAGGCGAAATAAAAAACATTAAGCTTGAATTAAAACTAATCGCTGATGTTGGTTTAGTTGGTCTTCCAAGTGTTGGTAAATCAACATTATTATCTAAAATATCTAGAGCAAAACCCAAGATAGCGGAATATCATTTTACTACATTGTCACCTAACTTAGGTGTTGTAAAAACTATAGATGGAAGAGTATTTACAGTAGCGGATCTTCCTGGACTTATTGAAGGTGCTTCACATGGTGAAGGACTAGGAGATAAGTTTTTAAAACATATAGAAAGAACTAGATTAATCGCACATATTATAGATATGAGTGGAATAGAAGGAAGAGATCCTTATGATGATTTTTTAGTTATTAATAAAGAATTAGAAACTTTTAGTAAGAAACTTAGAGATAAAAAACAAATAATAATAGCTAATAAGATGGATATGCCCATATCAAAAGAGAACTTAGAAATATTTAAATCTAAAGTTGATTTAAGAATATTTGAAATAAGCGCTATTAATAGTATGGGATTAGATATGTTATTAATAGAAATCGCTAATATGTTAGAAAACATTAAACAAGAACCAATATATGAAGAAGAAGCATTTGAAAGTCATATATTATATAAATTTCAAAAAGAAAAACCTTATATTATTAAAAAGAATAGTAATTACTGGATAATATCTGGTAAAGAAATAGAAAAGTTATTTAAAATGACTAGATTTAGTTCAACTGAAGCAGTATTAATATTTACAAAAAAATTAAGAAAAATGGGAATAGATTCCGAACTTAAAAGAATGGGTGCAATACCTGGAGATATAGTAAAAATTCTAGATTATGAATTTGAATATATAGAGTAAAAAGTTATTGAATACTAATTAGTTTTAGTGTATAATGCTTATTATGTCCTGGTAGCTCAGCTGGATAGAGCAATGCCCTTCTAAGGCATCGGTCGGGGG
>CAZKBC010000121.1:0-1941 GCA_964551265.1 uncultured Muribaculaceae bacterium
GTTAGAAAGCAAAAAAAACAATGTAAACTCTAAAGATAAGAATATCAATAAAGATAATAAAATAAAACAAAGTTTTGCTAAAAGAAACAAAATTCGTACCGATAGCCTAGGTAAAAGAGCTCAAAATAGAGGAGACTAATTAAAAGAGATAACGAGACTTCTCTTTTTTTTATTCTTATTTATGATAAAATATTATTGGAGGTAATATGAGTAATGATTTAAAAATAATAGTATTTAAAAACTTTGAAGAATTTGGTAATAAAGTAGATAAAGAATTAATGAGATTAAGAAATACTAATAAATCTTTTATAGTGCCTATTAAGGTAGATAGATTTGCTAATGGAGAAGGTAAGGCATCTATATCTGAATCTATTAGAGATAATGATATATATATATTATCTGATGTTGGTAATAGAAGTTTAACTTATCAAATGGGAGAATATATTAATCATTATAGTCCTGATGATCATTATCAAGATATTAAAAGAATAGTAGGAGCTATTGAAAAACATTCTAAAAGAACTACATTAATAATGCCATTACTATATCAATCTAGACAACATAGAAGAAAATGTAGAGAATCATTAGATGCTGCTGTTGCTCTTCAAGAAATAAGTAACTTTGGAATTAATGAAATTATTACTTATGATGCTCATAATCCGGATATAGTTAATGCTATACCTAATTTTCCTTTTACTAATTTTTTCCCAACTAAGTTAATGATTGAATCATTCTTAGAAAAAGAAAAAGTAGAGACTAATAATATAATAGTAATTAGTCCGGATACTGGGGCAGTAGATAGAGCAAGATATTATTCTAGTACTTTTCATTTAGAAGATGGATTAGGAATGTTTTATAAAAGAAGAGATTTCTCTAAAGTTATAAATGGAAAAAATCCTATTATAGATCATATGTATATAGGAGGAGATCCTAAAGGAAAAACTGCTATTATAGTAGATGATATGATAGCATCAGGTGACTCTATGATAGATATAGTAGAAGAATTATATTCTAGAGGTATTAAAGAGACATATATTTTTGTAAGTTATGCATTATTTACAAGTGGAGTTAATGAATTTAAAAATTTATATAAAAAACATAAATTTAAAAAATTATATACTACTAACTTATCATATATAAGTGATGATATTAAAAAAGAAAAATGGATAGAGATAGTAGATTTTACTAAACATGTCGCTAGAGTAATAGATACACTTAATAAGAAAGAATCTATTTCTCCAATATTAGAAGAAAAAGCAATAATAGATAAATAGGAGGAAAAATGAAGACAGATATAGAAATAGCGCAATCATCAAAGATGAAAAAAATAATTGATATCGCAAAGAAAATAAATTTAAATAAAGAACATTTAGAATTATATGGAGATTATAAAGCTAAGATTAAAGTTAATGAAATAAATTCTAATAAGAATGGTAAGTTAATACTAGTAACTGCTATGAGTCCAACAAAAGCTGGTGAAGGTAAAACAACTACTAGTATAGGACTAGCAGATGCACTAAACAAAATAAATAAAGATACTATTCTTTGTTTAAGAGAACCGTCTTTAGGGCCATCTTTTGGTATGAAAGGTGGGGCATGTGGTGGAGGTTTTGCACAAGTATTACCAATGGAAGATATCAATATGCATTTTACTGGGGATATTCATGCAGTAACTACTGCTCATAACTTACTATCTGCTATGATAGATAACTCTATATTTCAAGGTAATTTATTAAATATAGATCCTAATAAAGTAACTTGGAAAAGAGTAATGGATTTAAATGATAGAGCACTTAGAGAAGTAGAAGTAGGACTAGGTGAAAAGAATGGAATACCAAGAAAAACTGGTTTTGATATTACTGTAGCATCAGAAATAATGGCTATATTATGCTTATCTAAAGATCTAATGGATTTAAAAGAAAAATTTAGAAAGATAATTAT
>CAZKBC010000122.1:0-1918 GCA_964551265.1 uncultured Muribaculaceae bacterium
CCCCTTTTTATTCTTTTTGAGACTGTTCCTTCAGGGGGTCAGTCTCTATTTTTATGTTATAATAATTATGAGGTATTTATGAAATATACAGAAAGTAATATGAACTTTGATAAATTATTATATGTATTAAAAAATGATTATAATAGTTCTAATGATACATTTAATTTAATGACTCAAAATATATTGGGATTTTCTTTAGCTATTTTAATTCAGTTCTTAAATGGGAAAACAATAGATAATAATATGTTTAATCAAACTTTATTAAAATCTTCTTTTTGGTTTTTACTTATAGATAATTTAATTGTTAACATAAAAAGAAACCACTTTAAAAAAGAAAAGAAAGAAGCATTTGAAGAAATTCATAATATTAGTACTAACTTAAAAAGAATTGGTATTAATGTAGAAGAGACAGATATATTGCACTCTATAAAAGAAAGAATAAATAAAAATACAGATTATTACTATATGATAGATATTTTTAATAGTATTGTTCCAGTATCAAAGAGTGTAGAAAAAACCGGAATAAGAAAGAAGACTATAATATGGGAAGAAGGATTAGACGGATATAATAAGATATCTTTTTATAGAATAGGATCTATTACTAAAGATAAAGAAGGAATTATAAAATCCTTTGGAGAAAAAGATAAAATAAATAAAGAGGATTTTATTGATATAAAAACTTTTTATGAATTAGGATATAGACAAGATGAAGATAATGGTATTATTACTTTTTGTAAAGATAATGATGATATAAGAATATTAAGTACAAAAGGAGATATTGAAAATAAAAGTATTAAAGAAAAATACTTAAAGATTGGTTCATTATTACAAAGTATTAATTATAAAGATAGTTATGAAATAAACGGAATAATAAAGAAAAAAATTCATAATTAATTTAAAACACATTGACACAAAAAACTATTTTTTTTATGCTATAATATAACACATAAGGATTAATATATGGATAAAACAATAACATTTGATTTAAATAAAAAACATATTTATAGAATTTTATTTTATGATTTTTTATTTTTAATATTATTAATATTTCTTAATTTAAGTTGGTTTTTTTCAGAAAGAGGCTTTGATTCGTCCTATAATGTATTGATTGTAATTGGATTACCAATCTTTGCTTTTTTTTCTGGAATTTTTACTATTTCACTTGATATATATTTGAATTTTAAAGTATTATTTTTTATACAGAAAAAGGTATTAGAAGTATCAGACGAAAGAATAAAGTATTATTCTTATTTTGATAAAAGAATAATTGTAAAAAAAGAGAATATTGAAAAAATATATGCCACAAATTGTCATGATGGTATTTTTGGGAGCAATAAATATATTGGAATTGTTACAAAAAAACCAATAGATAAAATTAAAAATAAAAAATTGAAATTAATCCATAGTTTTAGAACAGAGAATCTATTGAATACACTTTATATTAACATTAGTGAATTGGAAGGCAACCCAGAATATATTGTTAGTGAAATAGAAAACACATTATCAATTCCCATAAAAAAGAAAAATAATAATCATTTTTTTTAATTTTTATATAACAATATTTCTTATTTAATCTTTATATTTATTGAATTTTTGTCCTTTTGAAACCATAAAAAATACACTTCATTTAAAAAGTGTATTTTATCATAATTAATAAAACTGCCATTTTTATTCGTCTTTCATGTTTTTTGCAATATCTCCAATTCCTCTAAAGGCATCTAATACTTCCAGTGGCATTGCAAAGAATATTGTATTTGATGCATCAGAGCTTACATCATTAATTGTTTCTAATGTTCTTAAATGAAGTGCACCTGGTGCAGTAGCTAGAACTTTAGCAGCATCTGCCAAGTTTTTAGCAGCTAATGCTTCTCCTTCTGATTTTTTAATAACAGCCATTTTTTCTCTTTCTGCTTCTGCT
>CAZKBC010000123.1:0-1864 GCA_964551265.1 uncultured Muribaculaceae bacterium
TGAATCAAATATGGGGCATCAAGGTGGGAAATTACATACACCCGAAGAAAGAATTGCATTGTATAAGTGGCTTGAAAAATTAGAATATGAACTATTAGAACTTCCAAGACCAGACTTAACTATATTTTTATATATGCCATATGAATATTCATTGGAATTAAAGAAGAATAGAAAAGAAGCTCCAGATCAACATGAAGCAAGTCAAGATCATTTAATAAATGCTGAAAATGCTTTTTTACAACTAGCTAGCATATATGACTTTAGCATAGTAAATTGTATTAGAAATAATAAAATAAGGACTAAAGAAAATATACATGAAGAAGTATATTCTCTAGTTAAAAGTAATAAAAATAAGAATTAGTAAGGAAATCCCAAACTAATTTTTTTTATAATAATATAATATTTTAGTATAGTTTACTTATATGTTAAAAAAGTTATAATAAAAAACAATAAGTAGGTGAATAATATGATAATTCTTGATGTAAATAAAATTGCAAAAAATTATGGATATGGTTTTCTTTTTGAAGATGTGTCATTTTCACTTAATGAAGGCGAATCTATATCAATTGTAGGTCCTAATGGATGTGGAAAATCTACTATTTTAAAAATAATAGCTGGACTTGAAAATCTTGATAGTGGTGTTGTTAGTATTAAAAAAGGTGCTAAAGTTTCATATTTGGATCAAACAAGCTCAAGTATTAAAAATGATAGAATTGTTAATGACATACTAAAAGAAGCCTTTACAGACCTTTTGTTAATGGAAAATAAGATTTCTGAAATACAAAGAAAAATAGAAAAAAAACCAGAAGATACTATTACTCTTGAAAATTATTGTGTTTTGTTAGAAAAGTTTTCAAAAGCTGGAGGATATGATATTGATATTAATATAAATACAGTAATTTCCGGATTAAAACTTGATAAAAATATATTATCTCAAAGATACAGTGATTTAAGTGGTGGGGAAAAAACTTTAATTCAATTAGCAAAAACCTTATTAATTAAACCAGATTTATTGTTACTAGATGAACCTACAAATCATCTAGATATTAGTAGAATTGAATGGTTAGAAGATTATATAAAGTCATTTAAAGGAGCATCTATTATTGTTTCTCATGACCGATATTTTTTGGATAGAATGTCTAATAAAATTTTATCTATAGATGATAATGGAATTGGGAAAGTTTACTTAACTAACTATTCTGGATATTTAGAAGAAAGACAAAAAGATTTAGAAAAACAAATTGCTTTATATAAAGATCAACAAGAAGCAATAAATCAACTTGAAAAAAAAGCTAAAGAATTTATGAATCTTGGTATGGCAAGAAATAGTTCGGCTCTTACTAAACAAGGTAAAACTCTTTGGGAAAGAGCTCAAAGAATGAAGTTAAGTGCAGTAAATAAACCAATAATTCAAAAAACACTTAATGTAGAGTTTTCAAGACATAATAAATCTAGTAAAGAAATAATTATTGCAGATGATTTATCTGTTTTTACTCCTAATGGAAAAAAAATTCTTGACAATGTAAATATTAAAATTGAAGCTGGAGAAAGAGTTGCTTTTCTAGGAGCAAACGGTACAGGAAAATCTACGTTTGTTAAAACTGTAATGGGTATTCAACATTTACAAATAAATGGAAAATGTTTTGTTGGACCCAATGTTAAAATTGGATATATACCTCAAATAATTGAGTATTCAAATGGTAATCAATCTTTACTTGAATATTTTAGTAAGACTGTTAATTTACCAGAACAAAATATTAGAAGTATTTTAGCAAGTTTTGCTTTTAGTGTGGAAGATGTTAAAAAAAGAGTGCAAAATCTTTCGGGTGGTGAAAGAATGCGTGTTAAACTAGCAGAGCTTTTA
>CAZKBC010000124.1:0-1834 GCA_964551265.1 uncultured Muribaculaceae bacterium
TCTTTTTTCATGCATTAAAAAAGTAGGATATCTCTACCCTACAAATTGTAATTTTTAATGTTCATAGTAATATTTTTTTATGTATTTTAATCTCCATAATTAGGAGTAGCACATTGTGTTAAATCAATATTTATAGATGAAAGTAATTCATTTAAATACTTATTATCTGAATCGGTTACAAATTCATGTCCTTTACCAGAATAAATTATGTACTCTGGTAGATTTTCGTTTGTATATTGAAAAAGATTAGCATCAACACTATGTCTTATTATTTCAATAACATCATAGTTATATTTTCCGTCACTAGAATTTACAAATTGTAACATATATGTACAAATTACGCCTGATTTACAAGCTTTATATTCAGTTAATAATGAATATTTATTATTCTTGTAAATATTTAATTGGACGGGTATATTACATTTACTATTTTTCTTTTCAATAGTAAATATTAAATCTTCATATATCAAATCATCAATTGTAATTTTACTCATATCTAAATTTAAATAATCATAATAAATATTCTTTTTTTGTTCAACTTCGCTAAATAATTTATTAATATTTTTACTTTTGTTAAAATCCAGTACTTGGTATTCTATTATACCTGGAAACATTTCTTTGATTGAAGAAACATATCGGCTACCATCTTCTGGATAAATCAAATCTTGTAGTTTATTATCTTTAAAAATTGCTTTAGCAGGCATAGAACTACCCGAAGATATTGCTAAACCACTACCATATTCTTCCTTTTCAATATAATAACTTTGTTCATAAATCCATAAATATACATATTTATAATTATTCTTTTTTTCTATTCCAAAAGGATGATAACTATAAAAAACATTAAAATCTTTTTCTTTTGCAGCTGGATTTTCTTTAAATTCTTTTTCTTTTATAAAGCCTATAACTTCATCATATAAATAATCAGAATCATTAATCAAGTTAACTTTTAGATTTTTATTATAATAAGTTAATCCACATACAATGCCAATAAAAATTATTGATAAAACAATTAATAAGTTTTTAGAATTCTTTTTTATCTTATTTGTTTCCTTTATAGTAGAAATTATTGCTTTTTCTTTTGCTTCTTCACTTTTATCTTTTTCACCATTAATTAATTCTTCTATATTAATATCTAACTCTTTACATAGATTTTTATATAATGATATATCAGGAAAACTTAAGCCTCTTTCCCATTTACTAACAGCATTTATGCTAACGCCCATTTTTTCCGCAAGTTGTTCTTGAGTCATATTTTTTTCTTTTCTTAATTTAGCAATAAATTTACCACTTTTATTTTGATCCATTATCTCACTCCTCAAAAAGATACTATCATTTTAAAATTATAATTAACACACACTGTTGGTTTAATTCTGCTTAATTTACGAATCTAATCAATAAATTGTAATTTGTTATTCTATCCAAGTCCATATTAATAACTTATTGAAAAGTCTAAATTCTTCACCCGTAATTTTATATACGTCTTTATCTTCTGATGATTCTGGTGAATGATAATATCTAATATTTAATTTATATCCCAATCCCCAATATTCTATTGTTATTTCTTTTCCTATTTCTGCGCAAGATGGACCACATTTAGTTTGATTAAAAACTATAAGTGGTTTTGACCCTTTAATCTTATTCAATCTAATGCTTTCTTCAGTTATAAATAATGCAAAAATACCAATAATAATAGTAAAAATGATTAAAACTTTCTTCTTCATTAATCCTCCATTTAACAAATTACTATTTGTCTTTCTCTTACACTTCTAATTATACCACAAATAATGTATTTAATATCCTCTGAATATTATCTAAAAATTATCTAATTTGT
>CAZKBC010000125.1:0-1707 GCA_964551265.1 uncultured Muribaculaceae bacterium
TTATAGTATATTATTAAAGACCGATTCCAAGTATTTAGAATCTCCAACTTATACTTAGAATTTGGATTCAAATAGAAATATAGGAGGAAAAATATGGCTTTAAATGTGGAAGAAAAGAAAGAGTTAGTTAAGAAGTTTGGTAAGGATGAGAAAGATACTGGTTCAACACAAGTACAAATAGCAATCCTTACAAAAGAAATTACTGAATTAACAGAACATATGAAGATTCACAAAAAAGATAATCATTCTAAAAGAGGATTATTAAAAAAAGTTGGACATAGAAGATATTTATTAAATTATTTAATGAAGAATGATGTTCAATCATATCGTGAATTAATTAAAAAATTAGATTTAAGAAAGTAGGCATTCTTTTGAATGCCTTTTTTTGAGGGGAAAAATGGTTGTTAAAAACGAAATAGAAGGAGAAAAGGAACATTTATTATTTGATATAGATGGAACACTAACATACTTTAATAATATGAATAGATTAATTAACGAAGCTTTTTTTGGGTTGGAATATATTATTGAAAATCGTGATAGAAAACATGTTCAAGGTGTAAGAAACCTATTAGAAAGAAGTAAAGTTGATAGGAATTACTTTAATATTGAAAATTATATTAAAGAACAAAGAACAGCATTAAAAATAAAAGAAGAAGATGCTAGATATCTAGTTAATAGATTATTAGAATTTACTCCAAAATATATTAGTGGTTATCCAGATATATCAGATACTATAGAATATTTAAATATAGATTCTTTTTGTATTTCTGATTGGTTTTTAGAGTCTCAAAAACTTAAACTTAAAGCAGCAGGTATTGAACAATTATTTAGAATAATATATACTTGTGAAGGAAGTTATGCTAAACCAAACATAAATAGATTTGAAGAAATAGTTGAACTAGAGAATCTAAATGTAAGTAAATGTGTTATGATTGGAGATAGCAATAATGATTTAGCGGCATCTAAAATTGGTATTCAGACAGTACTTATTGATTATGATAAGAATAAGAAATATGTATATAGAAATGCTGATGCGGTTGTAACAGAATTTAAAGATTTAAAAATACTAAGGAGGTAATATGGGAAAAAAGATATTTAAATTAGATTTTAGAGGAAGAGAACTAGTAGTAGAAAATGGTGAGTTAGCAAAACAAGCTAATGGTGCTGTACTAGTAAGATATGGAGAAACAGTAATATTAAGTACTGCTGTAGTATCAAAAGAATGTGATATATTATCAGATTTTTTTCCACTTACAGTTGTATATATGGAAAAACAATACGCAGTTGGAAAGATTCCTGGTGGATTTATAAAAAGAGAAGGAAGACCAACAGAAAATGCTACTCTTGGAGCTAGAATGATCGATAGACCTATGAGACCTATGTTTCCTGAAGACTTTAGAAATAAGGTTGATGTAGTAAATGAAGTTTTATCAGTAGATCAAGATAATACTCCAGAGATGACTGCATTATTTGGTTCATCTTTAGCAACTTGTATTAGTGAAATACCTATTGATGCTCCAATTGCTGGTGTTAAAGTAGGTAGAGTAAATGGAAAGTTTGTTATCAATCCTACTAATGAAGAATTATTAAATAGTGATATAGATTTAACTGTAGCGGGTACAATAGATGCTGTTAATATGGTTGAATCAAGTAGTAAAGAAGTATCTGAAAAAGATATGTTAGAAGCTATTATGTTTGGTCATGAAG
>CAZKBC010000126.1:0-1661 GCA_964551265.1 uncultured Muribaculaceae bacterium
TAATTTAGTAACAAAAAGAGCAATATGTGAAGAAAATGCCTTAATGGAATGGATAGATGGTAACTTAGGTTCTAAATATAATATGAAATATCCTTCCGTAATATTAAAAGGAGAAGGATCAAAAGGTACTACTATATCTATAGCAGTTGCTAACAACCAAATACAAGATGCAGGCGCAAAAATGATTCATTTAGCACCTAATACTTCTTCTAAAATTATATCAAAATCAATATCTAAAAATGGAGGAATAAATAATTATAGAGGAACAGTAGTACATTCTAAAGAAGCTATTAATTCTAAAACATCAGTAGAATGTGATACCCTTTTACTTGATAATTTTTCAAAATCTAATACATTACCATATACTAAGATTGAAAATGATTCATCTACATTTAAACATGAAGCTAAAGTATCTAAAATAGATGAACAATTATTATTCTATATTATGAGTAAAGGTATTAATGAAGAATTAGCTAAAGAAATGATAATAATGGGATTTATAGAACCATTTACTAAAGAACTACCTATGGAATATGCAGTTGAACTAAATCAATTATTAAAAATGAGTATGGAAGGAGCTATAGGATGATAGAATTAACTTCTTCTCAAATAGAATACTTAATAGCAATCTATGATGTATCAAAAAATAATGATATTACTATTACTAATATATCTAAAGAATTAAAATATAGTAAACCAAGCGTTGTAAGAGCACTTAAAAGCTTAGATAAATTAAAACTTATTACTTATAAAGATACTATTAAAATAACTGAATTAGGTAAAACTTATATTAATAATATTTTAAGAAAAGATAGTGTATTACAGATATTCTTTACTGATGTATTAAATATAGATAAGGAATTAGCAATTAAAGATGCAGAAAATATTAAGAATTCAGTATCTTGTTATACTATTACTAAACTAGAACAATACCTAAAGAAAACATTAAATATAAAAACATCAGATATAGATAATTACTGTATCAATCAAAATCCATGTATAAATTGTAAAGGAAAACAGGAATAATGATATGAACCCCATTTCTAGGACAATGAAATGAGGTTTTTTATATGACAAAATTAAATTATAATGATAAAGTAAATCTATATAATGATAGAGAAAACGGATATAGTATTTCAAGTCTATGCAGCAAATATAATATTCGTCATGAACGTGTTGAATATATTACTAGATTAATTGACAGGCACGGTTTCGATGTTTTAAGGACATCGAAAAACCAGTATCACAGCATTATAAAGAAAAAATTAATAATTGAAAGAGTGCTGTTAAATAATGAGTCTATTAACTCTGTTGCAATTGACGAAGGATTGTTAAGTCGTGGAATGTTAGTAAATTGGATTAAAAATTATCAAAATAATGGTTATAATATAGTTGAACGGAAACATGGAAGGAGTCCAACTATCATGAAGAAACCAAAAATATTATGTAAGGAATCAGAAACTGAAAAAGAAAAGATTAAAAGACTTGAAGAAGAAAACCTATATTTGAAAGCAGAGCTTGAATACTCAAAAAAATTGAGAGCCGTTGTTCAAGCAAGGAAGAAGAAACAAAAAGAAATATTGAAAAAAATTGGTATTTGGACTTTGTTGATTATTGTTGTAGGTGCTATGATAGCAACAATAATATATCCTTTATTAAAC
>CAZKBC010000127.1:0-1613 GCA_964551265.1 uncultured Muribaculaceae bacterium
ATATACTCATTACTTTTTCCTCTTTTCTTTATCTTTTTTACATCCCATTTGGTTTTTATAATATTGTTCACAAACTTCTTTTGCTGGACCTATCATCTTCATTTCGCCTTTTTCTAACCATAATACCCTATCACATAAATCTTCAATCTGGCCTAATGAATGTGATACAAATAATACTGTTGTTCCACCCTTAATCATGCTCATCATCTTATTTTTACTTTTATTTTGAAATTTTAAATCTCCGACACTTAGTATTTCATCTACTATTAAGACTTCTGGATCTACTACAGTTGCTATTGAGAATGCTAATTTTGCTGTCATTCCTGATGAAAAGTTCTTTACTGGGACGTCCATAAATTCTTGAAGTTCAGAAAATTCAACTATTTCATCAAACTTATCAGTTAAAAATTTCTTTGAATATCCCATAATAGCGCCATTCAAATATATGTTTTCTCTTGCTGTTAACTCTGCATCAAATCCAGCACCAAGCTCTATCATTGGAGATATTACTCCATCTACATAGATTTCTCCTCTAGTAGGTTTCATTACTCCACTTACTAGTTTTAATAACGTGCTTTTTCCCGCTCCATTACTACCTATAATACCTAATACTTCTCCTTTATTAACACTAAAAGAAATATTTTTTAAAGCATAAAAATCTTCTGGTTTTTTTCTTTTTTTAAACCTTAGTAAATTAATAAATTTTGTCTTAAGCGTTGAATCTCTTTCAATTCCAAGATTGAAACGCATGTATACATTTTTAATTTCTATCATACTAATCAACCTCCTTACGCATAATAAATAAATTTATCTTGTTTTTTCTTAAAGAATAATGCTCCACCTACTAAGAATACCACTCCATATAATACCATCAATATCATATTCTGTTCTGTTGGTAGTTTAGAAAACAATATTATATTCCTCATTGAATCTATAAACACATATATAGGATTTAGCTTAAATATTGGTTGAATATTCTCTGGTATTATTGAAATACTATAAAATACTGGGGTTAAATAGTTCCATATAGTAAGTACTATTCCGTATATGTATATTACATCTCTTAAGAATACTGAAAAACAAGATAAGAAAAATCCAAGTCCAAGTGAAAACATAAAGTAAAATAAAAATATAAAAGGTATTAATAAATAATATATATTAATAACACATTTTGTATCTCCACTTCCACTTATTAATATTACTAGTAATAAGGGTATTAAAGTAAATAAAAAATTTATTCCAGAAAATACTATCTTTGAAATAGGAAATATATATTTTGGAATATATATCTTATTAATTAAAGAAAAATTACCTATTATTGACATCATTGCCGCATTTGTAGCTTCACTAAAGAAATTAAACATTACTATACCTGTCATAAGATATACTAAGTAATTAACTCCTTCTACTTTAAACTTAAACATTTGTGAAAATACAATAGCCATAACACCCATCATTAATAATGGATATAATAAACTCCATACTACTCCAAGTACACTTCTTTTATATTTAACTTTAAAATCTCTTAATATTAATTGTTGCATTAAGAAACTATATTTTTTTACATTACTTATTATATTTTTAAAAAACATATATATTCCTCTCAAACTTTT
>CAZKBC010000128.1:0-1601 GCA_964551265.1 uncultured Muribaculaceae bacterium
TATATTCTTCGGTATCTTCTAATTTGTCATATTCTTTCTTATATAAGTCAATATCTACCGCTAAACCAAGTTGATGTTCAGAGTGTCCAGGTCTTGCTACTAATTTATCCGCTTCTTCTTTGCCTGAGGTAGTTTCTTCTTTCAAATATATTTTTTCTTGTGAATCAAAGTCTCTAAATGAAGAACTAGCTATTATATTATAATCTTTTTCTTTAGCAGCTTTAACTAATTCTACAAATTTTTCATATGCTTCTTTTATTAATTTATTACCTGCAAAAGCATATTGTAAACTCATGTTTTCTAAATCTATTGGTTTATATTCTTTATTTAAAGCATAGTATTTATTTAATAGAGTAGATGTACCTTTTGATATATCAGAACTTTTTATTCCAGTATAATATTTTTTATCTCTATTTACATTTATTATCTCAACTACATCTCTAGCTTTTAAGTTTGAATTTTCTTTATAATAATCTAGATACTTAGATAATTTATTATATATGAAATATTTAGAGTTAATAAGTTTAGGAATATTACTATTAAACTCTAAAGATAATATGTTTTCTATTTTATCTTTATCTAGTTTTAGAATTATCTTTATATCTTCTTTAGAATAACCTAAATTATCTAATTTGTGAGGATAACTATTTAAGAAGGTTATTAATTTTACTAATATAATTATTAATATAATTAAAGAAAGTAATCCAATACCCAATATTTTTACTTTTTTCTTAATTCTTCTTTTTCCCATAAGCACCTCATTATCTATTTTTATTATACTCTATTTGTTTTTTTATTTCAAACTTTCTTGAAACATTCTACTATTGATAGTATAATCATAATAGGAGGAAATATGAAAGTATATAAATGTAATATATGTGGCAATGTAGTTGAATTATTAGAAAATGGTGGAGGAGAATTAGTTTGTTGTGGGGAAGCAATGCATGAAGTAGTTTCTAAAACAACTGATGAAGGAAATGAAAAGCATCTTCCAGTAGTAACTGTAGAAGGAAATAAAGTAGTGGTTCATGTAGGAAGTGTTGATCATCCTATGACTGAAGCTCACCTTATAACAAAGATATTTATTGTATATAATAATAAAATTGTAAGAAAGAATTTAAAATATACAGACCAACCTCATGCAGAGTTCGTAATAGATGAAGAATTTAATTCATTAGATGTATATGAATATTGTAATATTCATGGATTATGGCAAACTAAATATAATAAATAGGAAGTGATTAAATGGACATCTTGCTAATATGCTTAAAGATATTTTTTGTAAGAATTTTAGATGTATCTTTAGGAACAGTTAGAACTATGCTTATTGTAAAGGAAAAGAGATTAGTAGCGTCTTGTATAGGATTTATTGAAGTTTTAATATGGTTTTTGATTGTTAAAGAAGCAATAAATATAGCTAATTCAAGTATATATATTGCTATTGCATATGCTTTTGGATTTGCAGTAGGAACATATATTGGATCATCAATTGCAAAAAAAATCATAATTGGTAAAGTAATGGTTCAAGTATTTACTGATTTTCTAGAAGATTCTTTAATAGAAGATATTAGAAACAATGGTTATGGTGTTACTGTGTTATC
>CAZKBC010000129.1:0-1537 GCA_964551265.1 uncultured Muribaculaceae bacterium
GAATATTAGTTAAATGTCTAACTGAAAGTGCTACCCCACCTTTTGTATCTCCATCAAACTTAGTTAATATTACTCCAGTAATACTAAGATTAGTATTAAATCCTTTTATTACATTAATAGAATCTTGTCCTATCATAGAATCTATTACTAATAATGTTTCATTAGGTTTAACAGATAAATCAATATTCTTTAATTCATCCATTAATTCTGTATCTATATGAAGTCTACCTGCAGTATCTATAAATACATAATCAAATCCATTTTCCCTAGCGTATTCTATACCTCTTTTAGCAATCTCAACAGGATCTTTACTATCTAATGAATATACATATATATTTAATTCTTTTCCTATTTGTTTTAATTGATCTATAGCAGCAGGTCTATATATATCACACGCTATAAACATGGGATTCTTATTATATTTTTTTCTTACTAAATTACCAAGTTTACCTACTGTAGTTGTTTTACCACTACCTTGAAGTCCTACTAACATTGCAATATTAAACTTATTATTAGATAATTCTACATTATTATCTCCTAACAATCTTAATAGTTCATCTTTTAATATGTTTAAAAATACTTCACTAGGTTTTAAACTAGATTGAACTTCTACTCCTAATGCTTTTTCTTTTACTTTATTAGTAAATTCTTTAACTACAGTATAGTCAACATCAGCTTCTAATAAGACAAGTCTTACTTCTCTTAATATATCTCCAATATTATCTTCTGTTATTTTTCCATAACCTCTAATATTTTTAACAACTTTTTGTAATCTATCGCTTAAATTTTCAAACATAATCTACATCCTATCATTTATTTTATTTAATTTATCCTTTAAATTAATATCTTCTATTTTATTAATTACTTCTTTTAACATATTGTTTTTATTATTTATATTTAGTAATGATTCATATTCATTTAATTTATCTATAGATACTTTTAATTGTTTATGTATAGCATTTCTACTTACCTTATAAGTATCACTTATTTCTGATAAAGAAAGATTCTTAAAATAATAATCTTCAAAATAACTTCTTTGTTTATCAGTAAGCAATTTACCATAAATATCATATAACATAATAATATTAGTATTCATATTACATCATTCCTTTAAATAAACCATATATATATTTTTCTATATCAAATGGTTTTAAATCTTCTAATCCTTCACCAAGTCCAATATATTTAACAGGTACATTTAATTCTTCTTTTATAGCAAGAACTATACCACCCTTTGCAGTTCCATCTAACTTAGTAAGCACTATTCCAGTTACTTTAGTAATTTCTTTAAAACTCTTAACTTGACTAATGGCATTTTGTCCTGTAGTAGCGTCTATTACTAACAATGTTTCATGTGGTGCATTAGGTATTAATTTACCTATTACCTTATTCATCTTTTCAAGTTCATTCATAAGATTAACTTTATTTTGTAGTCTACCAGCTGTATCTATTAGTACATAATCATAATTATCACTTATAGATTTTTCTATTCCTTTATAGACAACTGCAGAAGGATCAGATGATTCTTCCATATATA